>NZ_QKSK01000003.1:0-219882 GCF_003234145.1 Curtobacterium sp. MCPF17_011 | reverse complement strand
GGAGATGTGTATAAGAGACAGCGGGTGGGGGTGGTCGAGGGGACGGTCGAGTCGGGCAGGCCGAGGCGACGGCGGTCCCGGAGGGCGAACAGCACCTGCGCTGCGGCGGCGATGCCGAGCGCGAGGGGCAGCCAGCGGGTCCAGAGGGCCAGCTCCGCGGTGTGGGTCCGGTCCGCCGCCAGGGCGGCGGTCGTCCGGTGGACGGTGGCGCGCGGGACGGCCCAGACGGTGCGGTCGAGGGTGCTGGTCCGGGCGGTCGGGAGGCCCCCACCGGTCAGCGTGAGCACCGAGCGTTCCACGCGGCTCGCGTCCACCACGCCGCCGTCGGCGCTCCACAGCGTCACGGTGTCGCGGGTCGCCCAGGAGGCCCGGTACGGCCCCGGCGCGCTGCTCGGCGAGATGCCGACCGGGATCCGGCCGAACAGCTGCACGAGGTCGTCGAGCGTCAGGGTGGCGGGCTGGTCGGTGTCCGCTGCGTCCGAGGGCGCGCGGTCCGACGTCAGGCGCCACCGGGCGGTCGCGGTGCCGGCGCGCACGACGCGGCGGTGGGCCGATGCTGGGAGGGTGATCCGGGCCTCCCGGCCGGTGCTGCCGGTGCTGCTGCCACCGACGCGGAGGCTGGCGGAGGACCCGGAGACCCGTGCGGTGACGGACGAGGCGTCGCCGGTGACCCGGGCAGTCGCGGGGACGTCGGGGTGACCGGTCGGCACGGCGACGGCGAGCGCGAACGCCGCGACCACGAGGCCGGACGCGACAGCGATCCGGACGGCGGGGACGCGGACGACCGACGGCTTCCAGCGGCGCGGCCAGAGCGACAGGGCCAGGACCGGGACGACGTAGAGCACCCAGCCGAGCACCTCGACGACCCGCGGGTCCGGCGGGATGCCGAGGACGCCGGTGACCAGGGCGCCCCGCACGGACCCGTTCGGGGCGAGCCAGGCGAGGTCGACGGTGCGCTGCTGTCCGATCACGACCCAGCCGGCCTCGTGCGCACGGCGGAGCACGGTGAGGACGAGTCCGGCGGCGACGAAGACCAGGAAGACACCCGTGCCGGTGAAGAACTTCGCCAGGTCCAACCGGACGCCACCGGTGTAGATGCCGTACCCGATGACGACCGCCGTCGCGATGCCGACCACCGCGCCGACGGCGGCCGGTCCGGTGTCGCTCGACGCCTGGAAGGTCGCGAGGAGGAAGACCGAGGTCTCGAAGCCCTCCTTGAGGACGGCGAGGAACGCCATGCCGGCGAGTGCCCACGCGGTGCCGCGACCGAGGGCGGCGGAGGCGCTGGCCTCGAGTTCGCGGCCGAGGTGCCGAGCGTGGCTCCGCATCCAGACGATCATCCCGGTGACGAACACCACCGCGACGATGCCGATGAGCGCCTCCATGGCCTCTTGCTGCGCCTGCGGGAGCGCCTGCTCGACCGCCTGCAGCCCGAGCCCGACGGCGATGCTGAGGAGCACGGCGACGCCGACACCGGTCCACATCGGGCCGAGGGGCACGCGGTTCCGACGGAGGAACGCGGCGATGATCCCGACGATCAGGGTGGCTTCGAGGCCTTCACGGAGACCGATGACGAGTGTGGCGAGCATGACGAAGGTGAGGCTAACCTAACCGGCGCACGAACCGCCAGCGGAGGACGCGTGCGCTTTGATGGTCCTCATGAACCTGCTGACGGTGGACGGCCTCGCCGCCGTGACGAACGTGCTCGACCTCGCCGGGGTCTTCGCGTCCGCACTGCTCGGTGGCGCGGTGGCACGGTCGATGGACTTCGACCTGTTCGGCTTCCTCGTCGTGGGGTTCGTCTCGGGACTCGGGGGCGGCATGCTCCGCGACGTCCTGCTGCAGGACGGACCGCCGGTCGCGCTCACCGACCCGCTCTACGTCCCGGTCGCAGTGGCCGGGGCGCTGGTCGCGTTCTTCGTGTCGTTCTCCGAGCGCGGGTGGGACCGGCTGTTCACGTTCCTCGACGCCGCCGTCATCGGGTTCTGGGCGGTGGTCGGGGTCCAGCGCACGTTCGACGCGGGGCTCGAGTGGCCCGCCGCGATCATCATGGGGACCATCACCGCGGTGGGCGGCGGGGTCGGGCGCGACCTGCTGTTGCGCCGGGTGCCCGCGGTGTTCGGCGGCAACGCCCTCTACGCCTCCGTCGCCGTCGCTGCGTCCGCCGTGATGGTCGGGGCGTCCGCGCTCGGCTCCCCGACGATCGGCATCGTCGCCGCCGTCGTGTTGTCGCTGCTGCTGCGCTGGGGAGCCGTCCGCTGGGGCTGGGGTCTGCCGAACGGCCGCAACTGGCAGCCGCAGTCCCAGCTCGCCTCGCTGCTCCGGCGCGGCCGCGGGCGGGGACGGACGCCGCGACCGGTCCGTCCGGGTGCCGCCCGGTTGCTGCGTCGCCCCGGGCAGCGCGCCGGTGCGGGCGGCGTGCACACCGGGAGCATCCGCATCGACAGCGTCCACACCGGCACCCTGCCCGTCACTCCGGACCAGCCACACCCCGTGGAGCACGGCGAGGACTGACCCGCCGCCCTGTGCACGACGACCACCAGGTCGTACACTCGAGACCGCCGGGTATCGACCCGGCTGCACTCCCTCCGAGGACGGACCGACGTGACCCGAAGACGGCGGTCCTGACGCCGGGTGTGCAGGCACCACGTGTCGGCACGAGGGGCAACCGCTCCGCGCGGGATCAGCACGCGGCGCGGTCCCCCGGGCCCCCCGCCGGCTCCCCGACCGGGCCCACCCGCACCGGCCCCACCCGCACCAGCTCCATCCGCACCAGCAGAGTCCCGGAACAGGATCCGATGACCGACGCAACCGAACCGGCAGGCCCGGACGCACCGGAGGACCGCACGACACCGGTCCCGCGGACACCGCGATCCGAGGTCCGGGAGCGCCTGCTCGCGGCCGGCTCCCGGGTCTTCGCCGAGCAGGGCGTGCACGAAGCGCGGCTCGACGCCGTCGCCGCCGCCGCGGGCTTCAGCAAGGGCGCGGTCTACTCGAACTTCTCGTCGAAGGAGGACCTGCTCGCGCAGGTCATGCAGCGCGCCACGAACCGGGTGCTCCAGTCGCTGCAGGAGCTCATCGGCATCGACATCAGCGCGGCCGACGTCGGTGACGTCGTCCGGGCCGCGTTCGGACGACATGACCAGAGCGCCGAGTTCGCCCTGCTCTCCGAACTCCGCGCCTACGCCATCCGCCACCCGGAGTTCATGCCCGAGTTCGTCCGGCAGCGCCGCACCCTGCAGGACGGCGTCCGGGAACTCGTCCACACCTGGTTCGCCGCGCACCCCGAGGTCGACCCCGGCATGCCGCTCGACACCTTCGCGACGATCCTCATCGCCACGAACTCCGGCATGGTGTTCGACGCCCCCGCCCTCGACGGGATGAACCCGGGCGAGGCCGTCGCGACGATGGTGGAGGCGGTGCTCCGGCCGCGCTGAACCGCCGGCGTGGCCCGCGGGTCAGCCCGCTGCCGGCGCGGGTCAGCCCGCTGCCGGCGCGGGTCGCCCGTCCGACGGACGGCCCGAGGGCAGCAGGCTCGGCGGGAGCAGGCGGGACCGGACCACCCGGCCACGCGAGACCGCGCCGTCCAACGCGGTGCGGGCCTCCCGGACGGACCGGAGGAGTGCCTGCGTGTCCGCACGGCCGTCGACGGCGAAGCGCTCGTGGTCGACGGCGTCCACCACGGACTGCAGGTGCGGCAGCACCGACGCCGGCACCACCGTCCGGAGGCGACCGAGGACGCCCCGTGCGGTCCGGGCGACGGCGGCTGCGTCCCCGGGTGGTGCCGAACCGGGTGCGAACCCGTGGTCGGCGACGTCGTCGAGCAGTTCCCGCCACGCGGTGACGGCCGGATGCCGTCCTGCCGCGACCGCGCCGAGCCGACGGTGCCGTCGTCCCGCTCGGACCGCGCCGGGCGCGACGAGCACCGCGAGGGCGACGAGCACGCCGACGAGCACACCCCACGGGGCACCGCCACCACCGGCACTGCTGCCGCCCGCAGCCGCGGAGGTCGGTGTCGACGAGGCCGATGCCGAGGCCGACGGCGCCGTGGTCTCACCGGGAGCGGGCAGCGGCGTCTCGGTCGGGGCGGGCGCCGACGTGGCGGACGCCGAGGGCTGCGGCTGCGCGGCCTGGTCGGAGTCCGGCGTCGGCTCGAACGACACCCATCCGGCGCCGCGGATGTACAGCTCCGGCCACGAGTGCAGCTGGCGGTTCGACACCGTGTACTGGCCGTCCTCGCGGCTGGCACCGGCGCGGTAGCCGACGGCGACGCGCGACGGGATGCCGAGGGTGCGGGCCATCACGGCCATCGCGGACGCGAAGTGCACGCAGTACCCCGAGCGCTCCTGCAGGAACCGCGCGACGACGTCCATGCTGTCACCGTCGTAGCCCTGCTCGACCGGCGCCGTCTCGGAGTAGGTGAACAGGCCGCTGCGGAACCACTGCTCGAGAGCCCGGGCCTGCCCGTAGTCGGTGGTCGCGCCAGCGTCGACCCGGGCCGCGGTGGTGCGGATCACGTTCGGCAGGTCGTCGGGCAGCTCGGTGTCGGTGCGGAGCTGCGCCCGGGACGGCGCGACGAAGCCACGACCGTCGGCCTGGGACAGCCGGCCGGAGGCGGCGATGGCGTCGAGGTACGCGCTCGCGGACACCGAGGCGCCGTACGCCTCGTAGACCGCACCGCGGCGGGTCGCCGGACCGGCGGAGCGGACCGTGTTCGTGTCCCCGGACCAACGCCACTGGGCGAGGTCGAGGTTCGTCGACTTCGACTCGACCGACATCGCCCCGGCGGGCAGCGGCAGGTAGTTGCTCGACAGTCCGGTGATCTGCACCGTCACGTCACCACGGTCGGCCAACCGCGGGTTGACTCCGTCCACCCGACGGGACTGGTCGGCGGTGTCCGCGGTGGAGGCGTCGGTGACGGTCGGCACCCAGTCGCCCGTGCCGAACTCGTCGAGGTCCGCGAGCTTGAGGTACTCCGGTTGCCCGTCCGAGGACCGGTACCGGAAGACCTCGAGCTCGCTCGGTCGGCGGAGGTCCTGGCCGAGTTCGAGCAGGGTGCCCGGGCGTCCGGGCTGGATCGGTGACTGGATCGCCCCCGTGACGCCGGAGAGCCAGCCGGCGTCGATCGGCACGAGGACGGGCAGTCCGATGGCCACGACCAACCCGATGACGCCGACGACGGCAGCCGGGAAGACCCGTTGCACCGGCCGGACCGACGTCCACAGCAGCGCGAGGAAGGCCAGCGCGGTGGACACGACCAGCCACCCCGACGGGGCCTCGCCGGTGATGATGCCCGGCACCAGGAGGATCACGAGTGCGGGTGCCGCGGCCAGGGCGGCGGTCGGGGCCACGGCTGCCAGGAACAGCGAGGCGCCCGCCACCCAGGCGATCGCCACCGTCACGATCAGCCGGATCGAGTCCGTCTGCGGCAGCGGAGCCGGGTTCAGGCGGATCGCCGCGAGCGTCTGCCCGAGCGCGCCGTCCCGGTCGAGCCAGCCGAGCGGTGCGGTGTCGTTGAGGAGCGCCGCGGCGCAGGAGCCGAGCACGAGCGTCGCGACGAGCGCCACGAAGCGGACGCCGCGGGGTCGGGTCCGGACGGCGAGCAGGACGGCGACGAGCACGGCGGTGAACACCACGCCGGACAGCCACCACGAGATCCCCTGCACGAGCGGGCGCATCGCCAGTGCGGCGACGAGGACGGGCACCGGGGCGAGGCCCACGACCCAGGTGCCGGGGGTGTCCGGGCTGCGGTCGTCGCGGTCCAGGACCTCACGGACGTCGACGTGCTGGCGCTGCCGGCTCGGGCTGGTGGCGGTCACCGGCTGCGTCCGCTCACGGTCGTGCCGGGCACCGGCACCACGAGCACGCGCCACCCGGCGCGGTCCATGATCCCGCGGACGACGGGGTCGGGGGCGACGACGGTGACGAGCACCCCGCGGCTCGACCCGTTCGTCGCGGAGACGAGTCCGGCCGCCTCCTCCGGGCTGCAGTGCCCGGTGACGACCGCGGTCATGCCGTGCACGTCACGACCGCGGACGCCGTGCAGCACGTCGACGGGGTCGCGCGAGTCGGACCGGGCCTGGACGTCGGCGAGGCCCACGAGCACCTCGGACAGACCACCGGCGTCGCCGCTGTGGCGGACGTCACCGCCGGGACCGTCACTGACGAGTGCGACCCGGGACGTCCGTGCCGACAGCGCCCGGGCGACGCTCGCCGCCACCACGACCGCGTGCTCGAACGCCTGGTCGCCGCCGAGGTCGGACAGTTCGGACAGGTCGTCGCGGCCGAGCTGCTGGTACGAGGAGCGGCGCACGTCGAGGGCGACCACGGCCTCCGGCGGCTGCGCCTGCGTGGTCTGACGGACGTGCAGGACGCCGCGCTTCGCGCTCTGTCCCCAGTGCACGCGGCGGATCGGGTCACCCGGACGGTACGGGCGGAGCTCGCTGTCGTCGGCCGATCCGCCCTGTCCGACCCGGCCCTCGTCCGCGGAGACCGCGCCGGCGAGCGCACCGGTGTCGAGCGCGGCGAGCGGCGTCGTCCCGGGGACCACGACGACCTCCTCGGCCGGGACGACCGGCCGGTCGATGCGGAGCAGCCCGAACGGGTCCTCGACGCGGATCGTGACCGGGCCGATGGACGCTCGCCCGCGGTGGATCGCGAGGGCCTCGACGTCGAGGACGGCCGGCGGCTGGCCGGGTCCGATGGTGACGAGCGACGCCGCGTCACCGGTGCTCACGAAGAGGTCGTCCAGCTGTTCGCTGACCAGCAGCGTGGACCGCGGTGCGAAGCGCACCCCGGAGCCCCGGAGCGTGACCCGCTCCCGGTAGACCTCTCCCACCTGCACGGTCGCGCGCGGTGCCGACCGGGAGGCCCGGAGCGGCGCCGCCACGGCCAGTGCGGTGACGACACCCGCGACGACGAGCACCAGGAGCAGGAGACCCGCGGACACGGCGACGCTCATCGACGCCACCAGTCCGCCGCCGACGAGCCCGATGCCGACCGCGAGGACCGTCCAGCCGCGCAGCGTCGGGCGTGGGAACGGGGTCCGCCGCAGCATGCCGAGCCCGCGGCGTCCGATGCGGGACAGCGCCGAGCCGGCCGCGCCCGCGCGGAGCGCGATCGGACGGGCAGCGGGGCGCTGGTCGGCCATCAGGAGCGGACGGGGGTCGCGGTGAACGGCACCGCGGTGTCGGAGACGATCCGGACGACGATCTCGCGGGCCGTGTCCTCGGCCGAGCCGCCGAGGCCGCGGGCGACCGGGACGAGCCGGTGTGCCAGGACGACCGGCGCCAGGGTCGCGACGTCGTCGGGGGTGACGAAGGGCCGGCCGAGGAGCGCCGCGTGCGCACGGGCTGCCTGTGCCAGGTGCAGGGTCGCGCGGGGGCTGGCGCCGAGGAGCAGGTCGGGGTGCGTGCGGGTGGCGCGGACGATCTCGACGATGTACGCCTCGACGTCCGGCGCGACGTGCACCGTGCGCACGGACGCGATCATGGCACGGAGCGTGTCGACGTCGACGACGGGGCGCAGGTCGGCGAGCGGGTCGTGCCCGCCTCGGGCCGCGAGCATGCGCCGTTCGGCACCGGGGCTCGGGTAGCCCATCGCGATGCGCGCCATGAACCGGTCGCGCTGCGCCTCCGGCAGGGGGTACGTGCCCTCCATGTCGACCGGGTTCTGCGTCGCGACGATCATGAACGGGGTCTCGAGGGGCCGGGTCACGCCGTCGACGGTCACCTGGGACTCGGCCATCGCCTCCAGGAGCGCCGACTGGGTCTTCGGGCTCGTGCGGTTGATCTCGTCACCGATGACGACGTTCGCGAACACCGGACCCGGCGAGAACCGGAAGGCGCCGGACGACTGGTCGTAGATGTTCACGCCGGTGACGTCCGAGGGCAGCATGTCGGAGGTGAACTGGATGCGGCTCACGGACCCGCCGACCGAGGCACCGAGGGCCTTCGCCAGCACGGTCTTGCCGACGCCGGGGACGTCCTCGACGAGCAGGTGTCCCTCGGCGAGCATCACGGTGAGGGCGGTGCGGATGGCCTCGGTCTTGCCGTCCACCACAGTCGCGACCGACGCCATGACGGCCGCACCCGCGTCCTGGATCCGGTCGATCGGGACGGTCTGGTGGGTCAGCTCCGGCACGCAGGTCTCCTCGCCGCTGGGTCGATGTCCGGCGATGCTACAACGGCCGAGTGAGCGCAACCGGAGGATGCGTCACCGATCGCGCAGCGCGGACGGGACATGCAGTGCGGACGGGAGGCGCAGTGCCGCGTCCGCGGCGAGCAGGACCTCCGCCGCCACCCTGACCCCCTCCTCCCGCCCGAGCTCGGTGTCCTCGTGCTCGATGTTGACGAGCATGTCCGGGTCGACCTCGTGCAGCGCGCGGAGGAACTCGGTCCAGAACGCGGTGTCGTGCCCCTTCCCGAGCGCCACGAAGTCCCACGCGGACGGCTTCGGCCACTCGTTCGCCCACTCGTCGCCGCCGAGGTTGGTGCGCGGCTCGTCCGGTGACAGTCGTCGGAACGAGTTGTCGAGCACGCCGTTGATCGCGGCGTGCGGGTTGATCCGGACGTCCTTGGCGGCGGCGTGCAGGACGAGCGGGCCGAGGTCGCGGACGACGGCGACCGGGTCCATCTGCTGCCAGAACAGGTGGCTGGCGTCGAGTTCCACGCCGGTGTTCGTCAGGGCACCGCGTTCCACGAGTTCCCGGACCGACGCCGGGTTGAAGACGAGGTTCTGCGGATGCAGCTCGAGCGCGACGTGCACCCCGTGCTCCCGGGCGAACGCGTCGATCTCCTGCCAGAACGGCACCGCGATGCTCCACTGGTGTTCGAGGACGTCGAGCGCGGCGGAGTTCCAGGCGTTCACGACCCAGTTCGGACGGGTCCCGCCGGGCTCCCCCGCCGGCAGGCCGGACATCGTGACGACGCGGGTCTGCCCGAGGCGGGCGGCCAGACGGATGCTGCGTCGGATGTCCTCTGCGTGCGCGGGGCCGATCGCGGGGTCGGGGTGCAGCGGGTTGCCGTTGCAGTTGAGTCCGGCGATCGACACCCCGGTGCCGTCGAACTGCTCGAGGAAGGCGTCGCGAGCCGCGTCGTCCGTCAGGATCGCGTCGATGTCCGGCACGTGCACCGGGGGCAGGAAGCCGCCGGTGTTCAACTCGATCCCGGTCAGGCCGGCCCGACGGACGGCGGTGAGTGCGTCGGCGAGGGACCGGTCGTGGAAGACAGCGTTGTACAGTCCGAGCTTCATGCGCTGACCGTCGCCGTCGTGTCGGCGGTGCACCGGGCCTCCACCGTGACCGTGCGACCGCCGTCGGCGGCCGACGCGGTGACGGCGGCGAGGACCTCCATGTTGTGCACGCCGTCGTGGAAGGTGGCGTTCGTCGGCAGGGGGTCGGCGACCCCGGCCACCTCGTCGAGGAAGGCGCGGGCCTGCACCTCGAACATCTGGTTCTGCCCCCAGCCGACGCCGGGTGCGTCCATCGCCATCCCGCCCGCGACGTAGGGGTGGTCGGGGCCGAGGACGACCTGCCGGTACCCGCCCAGGCGGCTGCCGTCGCTGCGGAGGGCGAGACCGATCTCGGCCGGGCGCTCCTGGTCCCAGCGTGCCGCCCCGTTCTCGCAGAACACCTCGACCACCAGGCCGTTCGGGTGCGCCGTCGTGACGCGCGAGACCTCGAGGGAGCCGACACCGGCACCGAAGCGAGCGGCGAAGGTGGCGTAGTCGTCGTTCTGCACGCGTGCCGTCTCCCCCGTGAGCGGTGCCCCCTGCCCACGGAGCGCGTGTCCGGCTGCGACCGGGCGCTCGGTGATCTCGGTGGTGAACAGTCCTCCGCTGACCTGCGTGACGTCCCCGGCCAGGAACTCGGCGATGTACGTCAGGTGGGACCCGACGTCGGCGAGCGCACCGGTGCCCGGGGCGCCGGCGTAGCGCCACGAGAACGGCACGTCGGGCGAGGAGCCGTAGTCCGTC
Organism: Curtobacterium sp. MCPF17_011; assembly: GCF_003234145.1. Classification (NCBI taxonomy): domain Bacteria; kingdom Bacillati; phylum Actinomycetota; class Actinomycetes; order Micrococcales; family Microbacteriaceae; genus Curtobacterium; species Curtobacterium sp. MCPF17_011. The sequence continues at coordinate 209,907 of NZ_QKSK01000003.1, read as the reverse complement.
CAGTACCGTCCGGAGAGGTGCCGCACCCGGCCGAGCGTGCCGTCGCCGACGAGCTCGCGGATCGCGGCGAGGCCGGGGGCGCGGCGGTAGGTGAAGCCGATCCGGGCGGTGATGCCCCGTTCCGCTGCCCGGTCCGCGGCGTCGGCCATCGCGCGGGCGTCCTCGAGCGAGTCGGCGAGCGGCTTCTCGCAGAGGACGTGCTTGCCGGCGTCGAGCAACCCCTCGACGATCTCGCGGTGCAGGCTGTTCGCGACCACGACGCTGACGACGTCGATGTCGTCCGCCGCGGCGATCGCCCGCCAGTCGTTGTCGTGCCGCTCGTACCCGAACCGCCGCGCCGCCTGCTGGGCGAGTGGCTCGTACACGTCCCCGACCGACACGAGTCGGACGGGCGGCAGGACCGGGTCGAAGAGGGTCGGGGCGGTCCGCCATGCGGCCATGTGGGCCTTGCCCGCCATGCCGGCTCCGATGACGGCGACGCCGATGGGCTCGCTCATGTGCACTCCTTCGTGACGCTGCGACCGTCGCTTCTGGAACGTTCCAAAGGCGGTGGCTACACTGTAGGCGCAGGAACCCATGTCCTGTCAATCCCCCGTCTCGCAGGAGGTCCCGTGGCCGAGCGCCCGCCGACGATCATCGACGTCGCCGCCCGCGCCGGGGTCTCGAAGTCACTCGTCTCGATGGTCGTGCGCGGCGACCCGGGCGTCTCCCCCGCGCGCCGCGCGGCCGTCCTCGCCGCCGTCGCCGAGCTCGGCTACCGCACGAACCGGGCCGCGGCGATCCTCGCGGGCACCAGGACCGGCACCGTCGGGGTGGTCGTCGACGACTTCCGGAACCCCTGGTACGTCCCGATGCTCGACGGCATCCGGGAGGTCCTCGCACCCCGCGGACTCCGACTCACCCTGGCCGACGGCGCCGCGAACGCGCACCTCGGCGCCTCACCCTTCGACGACCTCGTCTCGCTGCGGGTCGACGGCGTCGTCCTCGCCGCCGAGTCACCCGACGGTCTCCTGGTCCCACCCGACCTGCCCGTCGTCGTCGCCGGCGAGCGCGCGGTCCGCCCCCCGGACACCGACACGGTCGCCTCGGACGAGGCCGCCGGCGGGCGACTCGCCATCCGCTACCTCGTCGACCTCGGCCACCGACGGATCGCCCACCTGACCGGGACGGGAGGCTCGGCCACCGCCCGCCGCGTCGCCGCCGTCGCCGAGACGGCCCGCTCCGGCATCGTCCCGGTCGTCGCCGGCGACGCCGGCACGGACGAGGCCGCCGGGCACCAGGCGGCCCGGACCGTGCTCGCCGAGCACCCGGACGTCACCGCGTTCTTCGCCGCGAACGACGTCATGGCGATGGGTGCGATGGCCGCCGTGCTCGAGGCCGGACTGCGGGTGCCGGAGGACGTCTCGGTGATCGGGCACGACGAGACCCCGCTGGCGTCGTCACCCCTCGTCGGCCTGACCACGGTCGATCCCCACAACGACGAGGTCGGACGGCGTGCGGCGGCACGGCTGCTGGTGCGGCTCGACGCTGCCGCCGGGCAACCGGACGGCAGCGCCGCGGCACCGGCCCCGGCGCCGACGCGGTCACTCGTGGAACCGTCACTCGTGCTCCGGCGCACCACGGGACCGCCGCCGTCCTGACCCGCTGAGCCGAGATCCGTGCGGCGCCGGGCTCCGGTGCCCCGCGGATCAGCGCTCGGGCAGAGGCGACAGGTTGAGCGACCACATCGCGACGCCGTGCGCACCGAGCTCACGGGCCAGGTCCCGGCGTGCGGCGTACGACCGGTCGTCGGACCAGTGCAGCTGCCGGCCGTCCTCGAGCGTCGCCGACCACTCCCCCGTGCGGTCCGACCACACCGCCCGGTCGCCGGCCAAGTGCGCTGCCCGGGCTGCCGGGATCGGGGCGGCGTTCGCACCGGGCCCCCACGCGTAGCCGTAGCCGGCGATGCCGACGTCGATGCGGTCTGCGGTGAGCCCGCCGTCGACGGCGGTGCGCACGGCCTTCCGTGTCCACGGCAACGACCCGATCGTGCCCGGACCGCCCCACGGCCCGTGCTGGTCGTAGGTCATCAGGACGATGCGGTCGAGGTGCGGGGCGAGCCCGGCCAGGTCGTAGCCGCGCGAGCGGTACTCCGCCGGGTCGGTGGAGGACATCATCGCGATCGAGACCTCGGCGTCGTCCCCGAGCCGCTCGCGGACGGCACTCCGGAGCGCCCGGGTGAAGGTGACCAGGTCGGCCTGGTCCTGGGAGCGCATCGACTCGAGGTCGATCTGCACGCCGTCGGCCCCGAGGCGAGCCGCCAGGTCGACGAGCCCGCCGACGACACGCTCCCGGTTCGTCGGCGACGACAGCAGCGCCGTGGCCGCTTCGGGCGAGAAGTCCCCGAGCGTCGATGTGTAGTTGCTGAAGAGCACCTCGGTCCGGGCCCCGGCGTCCGCGGCGACACCGACGAGTTCGCCGACGTCGCCCGAGGTCGAGAGCAGGTGCGTGCCGTCGTCGGCCAGCGCCGCACCGTCCACCCCGATGACGTCTGCGCCGCGGCCGACGGCGGTACGCACGCGGTCGGCGGCACCACCTCCGGGTTCGACGTAGCCCTCGATGCCGCCAGCCGAGCCACGGGTGCCGTCGGCGCTGCAGCCCGAGAGCAGCACGGCGGCGACCGCCATGGTCGCCGCTGCCGTCGTCATCCGTCGCATCACCCGATGACCGTAGCCGGTGCGTTCGGGGGCGCGCTCCGGGCGGCCGGTGGACCGAGACCCAGACGTCGGGGGAAAGAGTCGGGCGGAAGAACTGCGCACCGGGAACGACGAAACCCCGGTCCGCATCGACGGTTCCGGGGTTTCGTGGAGTGCGGAGACGGAGGGATTTGAACCCTCGGTCCCCGAAAGGGGACTCCACCTTAGCAGGGTGGTGCACTCGGCCTGACTATGCGACGTCTCCAGGTGTTCGACGACGAGCATACAGGAGGTCGGGCGGACTCTCGACCCGCCGGATCGCCGTCAGCGGAGCCGCAGTCGTGCCCGGCGAGACGGCATCTGCGGCACCGTTCTCATCGGTCCCCCGAAGTGGGGACGATGGGGGGTTGCCGTTGTGTACCCCGGTGCATAGTCTCGTCGTGACGTGGCATCACATTCCGGGGCGTCACACCCCCGTCGCCGCGACACAGCACCCAGCAAGAGCACGCAGTACAGCACCCAGACGTCGCTCCCCGTGGCCTGGGCCTGACGCCCCCGATCGTCAGCGCCCGCCCGGGGAGCGACTTGGTTGCGCGACGGCATGGTGATGTCCGTCCCGCATGGCGACACCGGTTCGACTCAAGCCGTCTCGGCGCTGCGGAACCGCTCGGGCAGCGCGATCAGCAGCTCGGCCAGCTCGGTCAGCCGGACGGCGCACAGCGCGACGTCGTCCGCGAGCGCTGCGCTCCGTGCAGCCTTGACGACCTGCATGCGCCGGGTCCAGTCCGCTGCGACGTCGATGCCGTTCGCCCGCGCGATGTCGTCCGTGTGGAAGACATCGAGCACGGTCTGCTGCGATCGCAACCAGTCAGCGCTCACCGGGGCCCCGGACCGCCGGAGCACCCACACCGCGAGCTCCACGAACGCACCGGCCTCCGACAGACAGTCGCGGAGGACGGCGGGGTCGAAGGGCTCGTCGCCCCGGGCACAGCTGGTCGGCGGATCGACCAGCATCGAGCGCGCGATCCGGGTGCGCTCGACCATCTGCCCGACCGTCCACGGGGCGATCACCACACCGACGTAGCGCTGCACGATGACCAGTCGGAGGGCCTCGAGCGGCACGAGCGCTTCGCGGACCGGGGTCCGCGACACCCGCATGTCGTCGGCCAGCGCGTCGAGGCGCAGGCGCTGTCCACGGCGGTAGTCACCGCGCAGGATGTGGCGCAACATCCGTTCGAAGACCGCGTCACGCAAGAGGTTTCGCGGCACCCCCAGCGGGTCGGCGACACCGCCACCGGCGTTGGCACTGGCGCCGGCGGCACTGGGTCCGGCACCGGTGGCACTCGTGGCACTGGCGGCACTGGTGGCACTGGTGGCACTGATCACGTCGCTCTCGACGCGCAGGAGTCCGGTCATCAGGTCACCGTCCTGCACGGCGGCTCCGACGGCCGAGGGCGCCGTCTGCCCGGTGGACAACCGGACGCGGCCGTCTTCTGTGGAGGACAGCATGCTGCCCCCTCCGGCGGTGTTCGGCCGTCGTGGTGGTGTCGTGCATCGGATCCTCCGTGACCACGGCCCTCCGGACGGGGCCGTGGTCACGAGGATCACAGGATGCGGCGGCGACCGCTAAACATGTTGCATCAGGAGTTTCTCCGGGTCTCCGGCCCACGGCTGGACGGGCCTCCCGTCCCGGAACCCGGACCGGCGTCTGCACTGTCCTTCCCGGTCAACACCGACAGCGGCTGCGTGATGTCCTCGAGGCCCTTCCGGGCGGCATCGACACCGAAGACGAGTGCGACCACCCCGCCGACGATCATCACCGCGGATCCGAGCAGGTACCCCCAGAAGAGGGGGTCGCGGTCCGAACCGTCGCCGATGAAGGCACCGTAGATGAGCGGTGCGATCGCGCCGAAGACCTGCGCCAGCGCGAAGAAGTACGAGATCGCCTGCGACCGCAGTTCGAGCGGGAAGATCTCGCTCACCGTCAGGTAGGCACTCGAGGCGCCGGCCGACGCGAAGAAGAACGACACGCACCAGAACGCGACCTGCCAGCCCGCGTTGATGGCGTCCGCGCGGAACAGGAACGCCGAGGTGGCGAGCACCAGCCCGGACACCAGGTAGGTCAGGAAGATCATCTGCCGCCGACCCCAGGTGTCGAAGAAGCGACCGAGGATGATCGGCCCGAGCAGGTTGCCGATCGCGAACGGGAAGAAGTAGATCGACGTCTGTGCGGTCTTCAGCCCGAAGAAGTTCGTCAGCACGAGTGCGTACGTGAAGAAGATCGCGTTGTACAGGAACGCCTGCGTGATCATCATCGTCGCGCCGACCAGCGTCCGGGTCGGGTACTGCTTGAGCAGCACGCGCGCGATGGTCAGGAACCCCACCCGGTCCATCGGTGTGACCGTCATCGCCTTCGACTGCGGCACCGGCTCGAGCTCCTTGCCGGACTCCCGCTCGACCTCGGCCTCGATCCGCGCGACGGTGTCCTCGGCCTCCTGCTCCTTGCCGTGCGTCATCAACCACCGGGGACTCTCCGGGATGTGCCGACGGAGGAAGATGATCGCGATGCCGAGCACCGGGCCGAGGAAGAACCCGATCCGCCACCCGATGCTCTCGGAGAAGTTGGCCGTGTCGAGCAGGTAGATGTTCGCGGCCGCTCCGAGGGCGGCGCCGCCCCAGTAGGTGCCGTTGATCGCGATGTCGACGTGCCCGCGGTACTTCGCCGGGATGAGCTCGTCGATCGCCGAGTTGATCGCGGCGTACTCGCCGCCGATGCCGAGACCGGCGACGAACCGGAAGACCGCCAGGAACCAGAAGTCCTGCGCCAGACCCGCGACACCGGAACCGATGAGGTAGATCGCGAGCGTCAGGATGAAGAGCTTGCGCCGACCGAGGCGGTCCGACAGGCGCCCGAAGACCAGTGCGCCGACGACCTGTCCGACCAGGTAGATGCTGCCGAGGGACGCCACGTCCTGGTTCGACAGTCCCAGGTCGGCCTTGAACCCGGCGTTCGAGACGATCTGGATCTCGAGTCCGTCGAGGATCCACGACACCCCCAGGCCGACCACGACGCTCCAGTGGAACCTCGTCCACGGCAGTCGGTCCATCCTCGCCGGGACGAGACTCGTGACCGTCCCGTCCTTCGTTCCGCTGGCGCTCGTCATGCGCATGCTCCTCCCGCGGTGAGCGCCCTCCGCTCACCGCAAGACCGGAACGTACGCTCCAGCCGCCGCTCAGGTTCGCGGAGGGGCGGGAACGGCCCCGGAACGACGTCCGGGGGTCTGATCCGACCGCGATCCGGACTGGAGGCCCGTGACGGCGCCGCCACGAGCCTCCCGTCAGTAGCGTGGTGGCGTGCCGCTGCAGAACTCGACCGACCGCATCCTCACCACCCACACGGGCTCGCTCCCCCGGACGCCGGAGCTCACCGCGCTCCTGGTCGCCCGCGACCAGGGCAAGCCGTTCGACGAACAGGCGCTCCGTGACGAGACCGCCGCCGTGCTCGCCCACACCGTCGACGCGCAGCTGGCGGCCGGGATCGACGTCGTCAACGACGGCGAGGTGCCCCGCGTCGGCTTCTCCACCTACATCCGCGAGCGCCTGTCCGGATTCGGCGGCACGGGGCACCGCAAGCCGACGCTCGACTCGGTGAAGTTCCCCGAGTACGCCGCGTTCCAGGCCCGGCAGATCGACGAGGGCGCCGAGTTCGCCCGCGTCTGGGACACCCCGGTCGCGCAGGGCCTGCTGCAGTACGACGAGGAGCGCGCGGGCATCCGCGAGGACCTCGACGGCTTCGAGCGCGAACTCGCTCGCAACGCCGAAGCCGGCCGCACCCCGGCCGGCACGTTCATCTCGGCGGCGACCCCCGGGATCGTCGCGACGACGCTGCTGCTCGACGACGCCAACCCGCACTACGCCGACCACCGCGAGTACGTCTTCGCCCTCGCCGAGCAGCTCCGGGTCGAGTACGAGGAGATCGTCGCCCGCGGCCACGTCCTGCAGCTCGACGCTCCGGACCTGGCGATGGAGCGGGTGATCCACTTCGGCGACGCATCGCTCGACGAGTTCCTGGCGGCGGTCGACCTGCACGTCGACGCGCTCAACCACGCCCTGCGGAACATCCCGAAGGAGCAGACCCGACTGCACGTCTGCTACGGCAACTGGCAGGGGCCACACCAGGACGACGTCCCCGTCGACGTGCTGCTCCCCCACCTCTACCGCGCCGAGGTCGGGTCGTTCAGCATCCCGTTCGGCAACCCGCGGCACGCGCACGAGTTCCCGGCGTTCCGCGACCTGCCGCTGCCCCCCGGCGCGGTCCTCGTGCCGGGGGTCATCGACGTGACGACGAACTACCTGGAGCACCCGCAGCTCGTCGCGAACCGGATCGTCGAGGCGGCCGAGGCGGTCGGTGACCCGACCCGGATCGTCGCCGGCACGGACTGCGGCCTGGCGACCTTCGCCAGCTACGAGTTCGTCGCGTCCGACGTCGCGTGGGCGAAGCTCGGCGCACTCGTCGAGGGCGCCGAGATCGCGTCCCGCCGCCTGTTCGGCTGACGCGTCCGCGAGACGCCGGCGTCCGCGCGAGACGCCTCCGACCCATCGAGACACAGCCACATCCGGCGGCGTCTCGCCCCTCGGGCGGCGGCACGACCAGACGGGGGCGTCTCGGCGCCGCGGTGTCGGACGGGAGGCGCGGGGCGGCCCCGTCACGGGCGTCCCGTCCGTTGCCGCCGTCGGTGGGCGGGCGTACCGTGGCGCCCGTGAACCGACCTGCTCTCTCCACGGTCGGCGAGCTCCGCGCTGCTGGGCACGTCCAGAAGTCGGTCCGCGCCGAGATCCGCGACAACCTGCTCACCGCCCTCCGCGAGGGCCGCGACCCCTGGCCCGGCCTGCACGGCTTCCAGACCACCGTCATCCCACAGCTCGAGCGCGCCCTGATCGCCGGGCACGACGTCGTCCTGCTCGGCGAGCGCGGCCAGGGGAAGACCCGACTGCTCCGCACCCTGAACGGCCTGATGGACGAGTGGACACCGGTCATCACCGGCTCCGAACTCGGCGAGCACCCGTACGAACCGATCACCACGGCGAGCATCCGCCGTGCCGCGGACCTGGGTGACGCACTGCCGATCTCGTGGGTGCACCGTGACGACCGGTACGTCGAGAAGCTCGCGACGCCGGACACCTCCGTCGCGGACCTGATCGGCGACGTCGACCCGATGAAGGTCGCGGAGGGCCGCAGCCTCGGCGACCCGGAGACGATCCACTTCGGCTTGATCCCCCGCGGCCACCGCGGCATCGTCGCGATCAACGAGCTGCCCGACCTCGCCGAGCGCATCCAGGTCGCGATGCTCAACGTGATGGAGGAGCGGGACGTCCAGATCCGCGGGTACGTGCTGCGACTGCCGCTCGACGTGCTCGTCGTCGCGAGTGCGAACCCCGAGGACTACACGAACCGCGGCCGGATCATCACACCGTTGAAGGACCGCTTCGGCGCCGAGATCCGCACGCACTACCCGATCGAGCTGGCGGACGAGATCGCCGTCATCCGGCAGGAGGCGCAGTTGACCGCCGAGGTGCCGGACGCCTTGATCGAGATCCTCGCCCGCTTCACCCGTGCCCTCCGCGAGTCGAGTGCCGTGGACCAGCGCAGTGGTGTCAGTGCCCGCTTCTCGATCGCCGGTGCCGAGACCGTTTCCGCCGCCGCCGTGCACCGCGCCGCCCGCCAGGGTGAGCCGGACGCCGTCGCCCGGCCGATCGACCTCGAGACCGCGGTCGACGTGCTCGGCGGCAAGATCGAGTTCGAGTCCGGGGAAGAGGACCGCGCCGACGAGGTGCTCGAACACCTGCTGCGGACCGCGACCGCCGAGACCGTGCGCTCGCGCTTCCGTGGGCTGGACTTCGGGGTGCTCGTCGATGCGCTCGAGGGCGGCACGATGGTCACCACCGGCGAACAGGTCAGCGCGCGGGACTTCCTCGCCGGCCTGCCGTCGCTCGGCGAGTCCGACCTGTACGACCAGGTGTGCGAGCGCCTCGGCGCCACGTCCGACGGCGAGCGCGCCGGCGCTATCGAGTTGGCGCTGGAGGGCCTGTTCCTGGCCCGCCGCATCAGCAAGGAGTCCGGCGGGGGCGAAGCAGCGTATGGGATGTGACCCGGTGCGCACCGGCACGGACACCGACACCGACGGGGTGACCCGTGGCTAGCCGCCCGAACCGTCGGCTGAGCCGTGACAGCCGCTACGGCAAGTACGACGGCGGCCCGGATCCCCTCGCGCCACCCGCCGACCTGGCGGAGGCGCTCGACGCGATCGGGCAGGACGTGATGGCGGGTACCTCGCCCGAGCGTGCGATGCGGGAGTTCCTCCGACGCGGCGGGCGGTCGCAGCGGGGGCTTGACGACCTCGCCCGACTGGTCGCCGAGAAGCGCCGCGAACTGACGAGCCGGAACAACCTGGACGGCACCCTGCAGGAGATCAGGCAGCTCCTCGACGAAGCCGTCCTGGCCGAACGTGGACAACTCGCTCGCGACACGGCGATGGACGACGGGGACCGCGCACTGGCCCAGATGCAGCTCGACAGCCTGCCGTCCTCGCCCGCCGCAGCGGTCAGCGAACTGAACGGCTACGACTGGAAGAGCCCGACGGCCCGGCAGAAGTACGAGCAGATCAAGGACCTGCTCGGCCGCGAGATGCTCGACCAGCGGTTCGCGGGCATGAAGCAGGCGCTCGAGAACGCCACCGACGACGACCGGGCCGCGGTCGCCGGGATGATGCAGGACCTCAACGAACTGCTCGACGCCCACCGTCGGGGTGAGGACAGCCAGGAACAGTTCGACGAGTTCATGGCGAAGCACGGTGACCAGTTCCCGTCGAACCCGCAGAACGTGGACGAGCTGCTCGACGACCTCGCAGCCCGAGCCGCAGCGGCCCAACGGATGCGGAACTCGATGACGCAGGAGCAGCGTGACGAACTCGACGCGCTGGCCGAGCAGGCATTCGGCTCCCCCGCACTGATGGGGGCGCTGTCCCAACTCGACGACAACCTGCGCGCCCTCCGCCCCGGCGAGGACTGGGGCGGGTCCGAGGGCATGGACGGCGAGCAGGGTCTCGGTCTCGGCGACGGCACCGGGGTGTTCCAGGACATCGCGGACCTCGACGCCCTGGCCGACCAGCTCGCCCAGGTCGGCCCCGGATCGGAGCTCGACGACCTGGACCTCGACGCCCTCGCCCAGCAGCTCGGCGACCAGGCGGCCGTCGACGCCCGGACCCTGCAGCAGCTCGAGAAGGCGCTGCGGAACTCGGGTGCCGTGAAGCGGGGCACCGACGGGCAGCTCCGGCTCACCCCGAAGGCGATGCGCCAGCTCGGCAAGAGCCTGCTCAAGGACGTCGCCGAGCGGATGTCCGGGCGCCAGGGCGCACGGGACCTCCGCCGCGCCGGTGCTGCCGGGGACCGCTCCGGCTCGACGCGTCCGTGGGAGTTCGGTGACACCGAACCCTGGGACGTCACACGCTCGATCACCAACGCCCTGACCCGCACGGCCGGGGACGGTACCCGTTCCGGCGCCGGGGTGCGGTTGCAGATCGAGGACGTCGAGGTACAGGAGACCGAGGCCCGCACGCAGGCCGTGGTCGCCCTGCTCGTCGACACCTCGTTCTCGATGGCGATGGAGGACCGCTGGGTCCCGATGAAGCGCACCGCCCTCGCGCTGCACACCCTCATCTCCACGCGGTTCCGCGGGGACGACCTGCAGCTCATCGCGTTCGGTCGTGAGGCCGAGGTGATGGACGTCGACCAGCTCGTCGGCCTCGACGCCATGTGGGACAAGGGCACGAACCTGCACCACGCCCTGCTGCTGGCGAACCGGCACTTCCGGAAGCACCCGAACGCGCAGCCGGTGCTGCTCATCGTCACGGACGGCGAACCCACGTCACACCTGGAACCGAACGGGCAGGTGTACTTCAGCTACCCGCCGGACCCGGTGACGATCGCGCTGAGCGTCCGGGAACTCGAGAACGCCCACCGGCTGGGCGCGAAGACGACGTTCTTCCGGCTCGGTGACGACCCGGGGCTCGCCCGCTTCGTGGACGGCATGGCCCGCCGCGTCGAGGGCACGGTGACGGCGCCGGAGAACGACGACCTCGGCGTCGCGGTGGTCGGGTCCTACCTCGGTGCCCGACGCGGCTCCGGCTCCGGCTCCGGCGACGACGGTCTCTGGGGCAGCGCCTTCAGCCGCTTCGGCTGACCGCACACCTGACGCCCGGGAGGCGCGTGCCGGGCTCGGCGCGCGCCTCCAGGCCCTCGGCGCGCGCCTCCAGGCCCTCGAGCGGGACCCGTCAGAAGACGGGCAGTGTCAGACGGTCAGCCGCGTCAGAAGACCGGCCACGGCACGGCCGGACCGTAGCCGTCCGGCGGCGGGAACGTCGCGACCGCGGCCAGCGCAGCGCAGCGCCCCCGGAGCGCCGACAGCTCGTCGTCGGTGAGGTGCTCACGCAGGGTCTCGCCGAGCGCTCCCCGGAGCGCCTCGGACAGCCGCTGGAGTCCGGCGACCTCGTCCTCGCTGAGGGGTTCGCCGATCCAACCCCAGAGCACCGTCCGGAGCTTGTGCTCGACGTGGAAGGTCAGGCCGTGGTCGACGCCGAAGCGGTGCCCGTCCGGCATGGCCAGGACGTGCCCGCCCTTGCGGTCCGCGTTGTTCGTGACGACGTCGAAGACCGCCATCCGCCGGAGGACCGCCGAGTCCTCGTGCACCAGGGTCACCGCCTGGTCGTTCTCGTCCACGGCGTCGAGCACCTCACGGACGGTGCCCGCGGCGACCGCCGCGGCGGCGTCCTCGGCCGGGACCAGGTCGACGGCGTCCTGCTCGGGGTCGATGTCCTGCCACCGCTGCACCATGCCCGGGCCGAAGGGGCCGTCACCGAGCCAGGTCTCGGGCACGACGTTCCAACCGAGCGCCTCGGACACCAGGTAGGCGGAGACCTCACGGCCGGCGAGGGTGCCGTCGGGGAAGTCCCACAGCGGCTTCTCGCCCTCGATCGGCTTGTAGACCACGTCCTCGCCGTCGAGCCGGGCGAGGAACGTGGCGTTCGAGGCCTCGCGGATGCGCCCGGTGATGCGGAGTTCCCCGGGAGCGCTGGGGACCGCGGCACCGGCGGCGTCAGGACCGATCGTCATCCGAGCTCGGGCAGCTCGGGCGGGTTCGGTCGTCCGGCGGCGATGACCTCGCGCGTGCGCTGGACGAAGGCGCGGGCGCTTCCCACCGGGATCTTGACCTGCAGCAGCTCGCTCGGTTCGGGCAGTTCGACGACCGCTTCGACCTCGTCGCCGTCGCCGGTCGACTCGGTGAAGACCTCGACGTCGTCCTCGATCGGGTACGCCTCGATCACGACCTGCGCGGTGGCCGGGTCGAAGCCCAGGCTCAGGGCGCCCGCGCGGAACTCGGGCTCGACGGGCTGGTCGAGCGGGTCGCCGTCACGCAGCTCGCTCGGTGCTGCGTCCGGGACGCTGAAGCGGTTGTCGTCGACCGTGGCGACCTCGTCGAGGAGTTCGTCGATCTTGTCGGCGAGCACGGCCGACTGTTCCTTCTCGATGGCGACGCTGACGACGCGACGGCCGTCACGGGCCTGGATGTAGAACGACCGCTCGCCCGGGCGTCCGATCGTGCCGACGACGAGTCTGTCCGGCCAGTCGAAGCCGTGGACGATGGGGGGCATACCGGCATTCTAGGAGCGTGCGCCTCCGACCGTTCAGGAAGTGGCGGAGTCGGGATGCTCCGGAGACCGCGACGGCGACGGCGACTGCTCGTCGTGTCCCACGCCGCCGCCGACGACCGCGTCACCGCTCGGCGCCGCTGCCCGGGCCAGCCACGACAGGTCCCCCGACTCGGTGTTCGTCGCTACGACCTCCGGACGGGCCTCCCCGTACCGGACGATCGACACCGACGCCGGTCCCACCGAGATGCGCTGGAACAGGTCCAGGTGCATGCCGAGGGCGTCGGCGAGGACGGACTTGATGATGTCGCCGTGACTCACCGCGACCCAGACCGCACCGGCCCCGTGCTCTGCCTCGATCTGCGCGTCGAGGCGTCGGACGGCCGCGACCGCACGGGACTGCATGGTCTGCATCGACTCCCCGCCGGGGAACACGACGGCGCTCGGGTTCGACTGCACCACCCGCCACAGCGGCTCCTGGGCGAGATCGCTGATCCTGCGGTTCTGCCACTCGCCGTAGTCCGCCTCGATGATGCCGCGCTCGACGAACTGCTGCGGGTCGCCCGGCTGGAAGGCCGTGATCGCCCGCGCGGTCTGCCGGCAGCGCTCGAGGGGGCTCGAGACGACCGCGGCGAGGGGCACCGCGGCGATGCGCTCGGCGGTCGTGGCGGCCTGCCGTTTGCCGACGGAGTCGAGCGCGACCCCGGCCGTGCGGCCCGCGAGGAGTCCGGTCGCGTTCGCGGTGGTGCGTCCGTGTCGGACGAGGAGGACGGTCGCCATGGGGACGATCCTAGGCGTGGCCCGCGGCGCCGACGGCGGGCGGGATTGTGCTGCCATCCGCGAGCGGGCCATGATGCCCTGGTGCTGGTCTCCATCCTCTACATGAGCGTCGCGACGCACGAGTTCGGCGAGGACGAACTCGCCGAGATGCTCGCCGGCGCACGGTTGCGGAACGAGGCCCTCGGCGTCTCCGGTCTGCTCCTCGTCAAGGGCGGCCGCTTCATGCAGCTGCTCGAGGGCCCGGCGTGGAGCGTCAACGACCGGTTCACCGTGATCCAGAAGGACCCGCGCCACCACTCGGTCCGCTCGCTCGTCCGTGAGGACATCGAGCGCCGCCGGTTCGACGGCTGGTCGATGGCGTACCGCGGTCTCGACGACTCCGACATCGCGACCGTCGAGGGGTTCAGTCCGTTCCTGTCCGGCACCCTCGACTTCCCGCCGTCCTTCGACCGGACCAGCGCCGCCTGGTTGCTCAAGTGGTTCCGGGACCGCGACCTCGTCGAGGGCTGAGTCACCACACCATCCGGCGCGCCCACCTGTGCGTCTGTACCGTCAGCGTCATGCCGTTCTTCCGCTCCTCCGCCGCTGCCCCACCGACGACGCCACCGATCGAGCCGGTGACCGGGGTGCGTGCTGCCTGGTCGGACTCGTTCGGCCGGCTGGCGACCCGCTGCCTGCAGGTCATCATCCTCATCGTCATCGTCGCGGGCATCGTCTACGCGGGCCAGGTGCTCAGCGTCGTCACGATCCCGGTGCTGCTGGCCCTGATCATCGCCTCGGCCATGCACCCGGTCGTGTCCTGGCTCCGCCGTCACGGCTTCCCGTCCGTCTTCGCGACGCTGACGGTGCTCCTCGGGGTGCTCGTCGTCCTCGGGTTCCTCGGGTACCTCATCGTCGTCGCCGTCGAGAACCAGTGGTCCAGCCTGCAGAAGTCCGCCGTGCAGGGCTTCCAGCAGCTGCAGGACTTCAGCAGGACGCTGCCGTTCGCCGTCTCGGACAAGCAGGTCGACGACGCGGTGAAGACCGCCACCGACTTCGTCACGAGCGCGCAGTTCGGGTCCGGTGCCCTGGCCGGCGCGTCCGCCACCGCGAACTTCCTCACCGGCCTGGTGCTGATGATCGTCGTGCTGTTCTTCTTCCTCAAGGACGGGCCCCGCATCTGGGAGTTCCTGCTCCGTCCGTTCACCGGTGCCTCCTACGAGCGTGCTCGCCGCGTCGGTGACCGCGTCGTCTCGACCCTCGGCGGCTACGTCCGCGGCACCGCGACCGTCGCCGCGGTCGACGCCATCGGCATCGGCGTCGGCATCGCCATCGTCGGCGTGCCGCTCGCACTCCCGCTGGCGGTCATCGTGTTCATCACGGCGTTCATCCCGATCGTCGGTGCGACCGCTGCCGGCATCCTCGCCGCGCTCGTGGCCCTCGTCGCGCTCGGTCCGGTCCCGGCGCTGATCGTGGTCGGCATCGTCGTGGTCGTCAACCAGCTCGAGGGCAACTTCCTGCAGCCGGTGCTGATGGGGAAGACCCTGCGCCTGCACGGCCTGGTCATCCTGGTCGGCCTGACCGCGGGCACCGTCCTCGCCGGCATCACCGGCGCGATCATCTCGGTGCCGCTCCTGGCGGCCGGCTGGGGCGCCATCAAGGTCTGGGACGGACCGGACCTCGCTGCGAAGCCGTGGCGCCAGAAGCGCTCCGAGGACGTGGACGACCACGAACGCGCGAACAAGCGCGCGAAGCGGCGCGAGAAGGCGCAGAAGGCCCGCGAGAAGCGGCGCGAGGACCAGCAGAAGGCGCGGGCGAAGCAGGCAGCGAAGACCGACTGACGTCGAGACGACCGGACGGGAGGCCCGGACCAGCCCACCGGGGCCGGTCCGGGCCTCCCGTCATGCCACCCGCACCACGCTCGCGCGGACGGTCAGGCGAAGGCGCGGTCCACGACGGCCAGCAACCGGTCGCGCTGCGCCGGGACCACGCAGGCGTGCGCGAGGACGCGCCACATCGTCGCCACGGCCGGCAGCAGGTCGATGCGTGCCGCTCGGACGTCGGACACGAGCTGCACGCCGGTGAACCACGGGACGACGGTGGCACCCAGCGCTTCCGGGGTGACCGTCGGCCCGACCTCGCCCGCGGCGACCGCCAGGCGGAAGACGTCCACGACGCTCGCGATCCACTGGTCGTAGAAGGACGACGTCGACCCGGAGAACACCCGGTTCTCGAGCGACAGCCGGATGCCGGCACGGACGACCGGGTCGTCGAGCAGCAGGCCGGCGATCGCGCGGGAGGCCTCGACCAGCCCGGCCAGCGGCGACGGTCCGTCGTACGTGACGGCTGCGAACGTGCGGGCGTTCTGCTCGTCGATCACGGCGAGGGCGATGGCCTGCTTCGTGCGGAAGTGGAAGTGGATCGCGCCCTGGCTGACCTCGGCGGACTTGGCGATCCCGGAGATGCTCGCGGCACCGAAGCCCTGGCGGTCGAACTCGACGGCGGCGGCCTCCAGGATCGCGGTTCGGCGGTCCGGTCCGCGACCGGGTACCGACGTCGGCGTGGTCATGGTCGTGCTTCCCCCGTGTTCCGTCGTGCTGGCCGTGCACAGAACGACCCGTACACTCCGGCGACAACGGTACCGCGGTCCAGGCGCGGCTTCACGCCCCCGATGTGGTGTCGCGGGCGAGCGAAGCGAGCATGCTGAGCCGCTCGGCGCTCCCGCTGCCCGGGTCGGCGTAGTAGAGCACGAGGAGCAGTCCGTCGACCGGCAGTTTGTCGCGGTGCAGGTGCAGCTCCCCCACGACCGGGTGGTCGACCGTCATCGACCCGCCCTCGAGCACCCGGACGTCCTGTCGTGCCCAGAGCTGCCGGAAGCGGCCACTCGACAGTGACAGCTCGCCCACGAGTTCGACGACCCGCTGGTCCCGGACGTCGTCCGCGACCGAGTGCCGGAAGGCCCCGACGAAGCTCGCGACGGCACGCTCCCAGTCGCGGTGGAACACCCGCTCCTCCGGGTCGAGCAGCAGCGAGCGCAGGCGGTTCTCGCCGACCCGCAGCCGCGGCGAGAACGCGGTGGCCAGGTCGTTCGCCGCGAGGACGTCGAACGCGCGCCCCTCGATGAACGCCGGGACCTCGAGCGCCGCCAGCAGGGCGTGCAGGCGGGCCGGGACCCGCTCGGCGCTCCGGCGAGGTCGACTCCGACGGACGGGTTCGGCGAGGTGCTGGAGATGGAGGCGCTCGACGTCGTCCAGTTGCAGCACCCTGGCGAGCGCGTCGAGGACCTGCGGTGACGGACGGGTGTCCCGGCCCCGCTCCAGTCGGAGGTAGTAGTCGGTGCTGACGCCGGCGAGCATCGCGACCTCCTCCCGGCGGAGACCCGGGACGCGCCGGACGCCGCCGGCGGGGAGTCCGACCTGCTCCGGCGTGACGAGCCCACGGCGCGCCTGCAGGTAGGCGCCGAGCGGGTTCGTCGGTACCGCGGTCGGGTCCCCGTCGCGTGTCATGCCGCTGAGCCCGACCGTCCGGGCAACATCGCGAGCGCCTGGGAGCGCTGGGCGACCAGCTCGTCGTAGGTGCCGTCGCGTTCCGCCCACCGGTGCATGAGGACACCCTGCACCAAGACCTCGTGCGGGGTGGGGTCCTGTGCCAGGAGCGCCATCACCTCGGCACCGAAGTCGCTGAGGTCCAGGGCGTTCGGGTTGCTGTCGCCCATCGTGGTGTTGACCGCCGGCGGCACGAGTTCGGCGACGTCGATGCCCGTCCCGGCGAGCTGCGCACGGAGTGCCTCGCTGTAGGCGTGCACCGCGGCCTTGGTGGCGGCGTACGTCGCCATCAGGGGGAACGGCAGGAACCCGATGCCCGAGCTCACGGTGACGATCGTGCCGCTGCCCCGCCGGAGCAGGTGCGGGGTGAACGCGTCGATGACCCGGATCGTCCCGAGCACGTTGACGTCGACCATTCGGACGGCGTCGGCGAAGTGTGCCGGGTCACGGAGGTCCTCGGGGGCGCCGATGCCCGACATCGTGACGACGGTGTCCAGGTCGGGCAGCAGGTCGAACACGGTGTCGCGTGCGGTCGTGACGGAATGCTCGTCGGTGACGTCGATCGAGACCGTGCCGAAGCCCTCGGCGGCGAGCTGGTCGAGCACGTCGGTTCGACGTCCGCCGACGACGACGTGGCTGCCGGCGTCACGGAAGCGTCGTGCGAGTTCGAGTCCGATGCCGGAGGTGCCGCCGATGACGGCGACGGAGCGTGTGGTGATGTCCATGCCCTCGACGCTAGGACGACGGAGCGCCCGCTCCCTGGGCCCTGCGAGGACCCCCGTGAGGACGAGACGACTCCTCTGCAGCGGAGGGTGTGGGATTCGAACCCACGAGACATCTCTGCCCACCTGTTTTCAAGACAGGCTCCATCGGCCACTCGGACAACCCTCCGTGACCCGACCACGTGGCGAGACGTGACCGGGTCCCGTGCAGTCTACCGAGCCTCCCGGCCGGAGTGCAGCCGTCAGCGCGGCAACGTGTCGAGCGCCGCCGCGAGCCCGTCGTCCGTGACGCCGCCGGTGAGTTCGTTGCCCGCGTCCACGACGTCGTCCGGGGCCTGCCCCATGACGACCCCGCGACCCGAGGTGGAGGCCCACCGCAGCATGTCGATGTCGTTGCGTCCGTCGCCGGCCGCGAAGACGCGCGAGCGCGGGATGTCGAGCCACTCGCGGACCCGCTCCATCGCGGTCGCCTTCGTGACGCCCTCGGGCGCGATGTCGAGCCAGGCGGTCCAACCGACCGTGTACGAGACCCTGTGCAGGCCCATCTTGTCGACGATGTCCAGGAACTCCTCGAGCCCGTGCTCCGGGGAGATCACGACGACGCGGGTGGCGCGGACGCCCAGCAGCCGCTCGAACTCGACCTGGTCACCGGAGGCGGTCATCGTGTCGTCGGGGAAGTCACCGGAGAGCAGGTAGTGCCCGGTCTCGTCCTCGACGCCGTAGGCACCGTTCTGCAGCGCACCGCGGATCGTCTGCAGGACCTCGGTGGGGTCGAAGGTCTCGACGTGCACCCGCTCGTAGCGGCCGGTGTCCGTGCGCTCGAGGGTCAGTGCACCGTTGGCGCAGACCAGGTACTTCGGCTGGATGCCGAGCCGTTCGAGCAGCGGGACGGTCATGCCCTCGCTGCGGCCGGTGGAGAGCATGACCTCGTGTCCGGCGGCTTCGGCGTCACGCACGGCTCGGATGACGGTGTCGGTGACGACCCCGTCCTCGCGCATCGTCGTGCCGTCGATGTCCAGCGCGACGAGCCACCGCTTGACCCGTGCGGGCGCCGCGGTCCCACCCGGGGCTGCGGCGGCAGCGTCGGAACCGTCCACGAATCCGCGTGAAGAGCTCATCGGGGCTCGATCACCTCGATGCCGCCGAGGTACGGGCGGAGCACCTCGGGGATGACGACCGAGCCGTCCTCCTGCTGGTGGGTCTCGAGGATCGCGACGAGCCAGCGGGTGGTGGCGAGGGTGCCGTTCAACGTCGCGACCGGCGCGGTCTTGCCCGTCGCGGTCCGGTAGCGGATGTCGAGGCGACGGGCCTGGAACGTGGTGCAGTTCGACGTCGAGGTGAGCTCGCGGTAGGTGCCCTGCGTCGGGACCCACGCTTCGAGGTCGTACTTGCGTGCGGCGCTCGTGCCGAGGTCCCCGGCGGCGGTCTCGATGACGCGGTAGTGCAGCCCGAGGTCCTGCAGCATCGACTCCTGGTAGGACATCAGCCGCTGGTGCTCGGCGTCAGCCTGGTCCGGGTGGACGTAGGCGAACATCTCGAGCTTGTTGAACTGGTGCACACGGAGGATGCCGCGGTTGTCCTTGCCCGCCGAACCGGCCTCCCGCCGGTAGCAGGTGGACCAACCGGCGTACCGGAGGGCCTGGTCGTCCTCGGACGGGAACTGCAGGATCTCGTCGGCGTGGTACCCGGCGAGGGCGACCTCGCTGGTGCCGGTCAGGTACAGGTCGTCGGCTTCGAGGCGGTAGACCTCGGCGGAGTGCTCGCCGAGGAAGCCGGTGCCGGCCATCGTCTCGGGACGCACGAGCGTCGGCGTGATGAGCGGCTCGAACCCGTGCGCGACGGCACGGTCGAGGCCGAGCGACATCAGGGCGATCTCGAGTCGGGCGCCCATGCCCTTGAGGAAGTAGAACCGCGAGCCGGACACCTTGACACCGCGGGCGATGTCGATGATGCCGAGGGACTCACCGAGGTCGGCGTGGTCCTTCGGCTCGAACGTGAACTCGGGCTTCGTGCCGACGGTGCGGAGGGTGACGAAGTCGTCCTCGCCCCCGGCGGGCACGTCGGGCATCACGACGTTGGGGATCGAGCGGACGACGGTGTTGAAGGTGTCGTCGGCGGCGGTGACGGTGGCCTGCGCTTCCTTCACCTTCGCGGCGAGCGCCTGGGCCTGCTGCACGAGCGCGGCCTTCTCGTCCTTGGGCGCCTTCGCGACGGTCTTGCCGAACGCGTTCTGCTCGGCACGGAGCGCCTCGAACGCGGTGATGGCCGCACGACGGGCGGAGTCCGCGGCGACGGCCTGGTCGACGACGTCGACGGAGGCGCCGCGCGCCGCCTGCGAGGCCTTGATGAGGTCCGGTTCGTCGCGCAACAGCTGTGGGTCGATCACCGACCCAGCTTAGCGAGCAACGGATGACCACCCGGTGAAGCTGCGGACCAGAGGCCCGTGATGCTGCCGGTCCGCACCTGCCGTCAGTCCCCTGGTCGCGATCCGGACCGCGCAGGCGGTGCCCGGTAGCGTTGACGGCATGTCGACGCCCTCGGACACCACCTCTCTGCCGGAGGACGCCCTCGCCACTGAGCAGCGCACCGCCGCCGTGATCTACAACCCGATCAAGGTCGACCTGCCCTCGTTGCAGCGCATCGTCGGTCGCTACCAGCGTGAAGCCGGCTGGGCGGAGACGAAGTGGTACGCCACGAGCGAGGAGGACCCGGGCGGCGGCATGACCCGCGAAGCGCTCGACGCCGGAGCCGACGTGATCGCCGCAGCCGGCGGGGACGGCACGGTCCGTGCGGTCGCCGAGGTCGTGCACGGTTCCGACGCGGCCCTCGCACTGCTGCCGAGCGGCACCGGGAACCTGCTCGCCCGCAACATCCCCGCGCCGATCGACGACCTGGGTGCGAGCGCGCACACGATCTTCCACGGCGAGGACCGCGCGATCGACTTCGGCACGGTCGGGGTCGAGCGTCAGGACGGCTCCCGCGAGGAGTTCGGCTTCCTCGTGATGGCCGGACTCGGGCTCGACGCCCGGATGCTCGCGAACACGAACGACGACCTCAAGAAGAAGGTCGGCTGGCTGGCGTACGTCGACTCCCTGGTGCGGTCGCTGCGCGACGCCGACGCCTTCGAGTTCCGGTACCGCCTGGACGGCCAGGGCACCCGCTCGGTCCGGGCACACTCGCTCATCGTCGGCAACTGCGGGATGCTGCAGGCCGGCGCGACCCTGCTGCCGGATGCCGAGATCGACGACGGCTTCTTCGACGTCGTCGTGATGCGGCCGCACGGGTTCTTCGGTTGGGTCCGGATCGGCGCCCGGGTGTTCTGGGAGAACGCGATCCTGCGCCGCTTCCGCCGTTCGGCACTGGGCCAGACGGACATCGGTCAGCGCATCGTGACGAAGACGCGGGACGAGCGTCCGCTGCGCTACCTGCGCGGCGAGGAGTTCACCGTGCGGCTGGAGCGTCCCGACGAGTTCGAGATCGACGGCGACCCGGTGGGTGAGGTCGTGGCGTTCCGCGCGAAGATCGATGCCGGCGGCCTGACCGTCCGGGTGGCCGGTCCGGAGGACCAGACGCGGGCGACCCGCCGGCGCTGACGGCGTGCCGGCCGTCGTGCCGTGCAGCGGTGGCGGACGGGAGGCTCAGCCCGCCTCCGGCTCGCCGCTCACGATCGCGCGCAGCCAGTCACGGGCCTCGACGAACGCCTGGTCCGAGTACCGGGGCGAGACCTCGGAACGCGCGCCGTCGGCGCGAGGGTACGACCCGAGGAACGTGACGCGCGGGCTGAAGCGCCGCAGGCCCAGCAGCGCATCCGCGACCCGTTCGTCGCGCACGTGTCCGTCGAGGTCGATGACGAACCGGTACCGCCCGAGTTCGTCACCGATCGGCCGGGAGGACAACAGCCCCATGTTGATGCCCCGGGTGGCGAACTGCTCGAGCATGTCGACCAGGGCGCCGGGGTGCTCGTTCGGCAGTTCGACGACGACGCTCGTCTTGTCCGAGCCGGTGCGTTCGGGCAGCGCGAGCGTCTTCGACACGAGCACGAACCGGGTGACGGCGCTGGCGTTCTCGCCGATGGAGTCCGCGAGCACCGCCAGGTCGTAGTGGTCGGTGATGCCTGGCGGGGCGACGGCGGCGTCCGCGACCGAGTGCTCCTCGAGCAGTTCGGCCGCTGCGGCGACGTTCGACGAGGCCGGGATGTGTCCGTGTCCGCGCACGTTGGCCTCGAGCCACCGGTGCGTCTGCGCGTACGCGACGGGATGGGCGTTCACCGTGCGGACGTCGGCGAGCGCGGTGCCGTGCCGGGCGACGAGGACGAAGTCGACGGGCACCAGGTACTCCCCCACGATCCGCACGCCGGGGATCCGGGCGAGGGCGTCCTGAGTCGCACTGACCCCGCCGTCGACGCTGTTCTCGATGGCGATGACGGCGCCGACGGAACGGCCGGTGACGACGTCGTCCAGCGCTTCACCGACGTTGTTGACGCTGCGCCAGGGCTTGCCGGCGGCGGCCTCGACGAGCTTGAGCGCCGCTTCGGTGAAGGTGCCGGCCGGTCCGAGGTAGCTGTAGGTCTCGGAGGGGCGGTCGGCGGCATGGCTCATACCGGCGAGCCTAGCGGCGGTCAGAAGGTGATCTGCATGGTGTCGGAGTCGCCGTTCCGGCCGACGGTGCGGAAGCCCACCCGCTCGTAGAGGATGCGGGCGCCGGTGTTGCCGTCCTCGACGCTCAGGCTGATGCCCGGCCACCCCGCGCTCCGTCCGGCGGCGACGATCCGGGCGAGGAGTGCGGACCCGACACCACGACCGCGGGCGCGGGCGTCGACGGCCAGGGTGAGCTCCGGGACGTCCTCGGCGACGAAGCCGTAGCCCGGGTCGCTCGCGGGTAGGTGAACGGCCCAGACGACGCCGAGCGGCCCGTCGCCGTCGGACGCCACGACGCCGAGGTCAGCAGACCGGTCGTCGGTCCGGTCGTCGGTCCGGTCGTCCGTGGTCCGCTCCGGGTCGAAAGCGGCGGAGTAGTGGGCGAACTCGGGCCGGTCGAGGTCGGCGTCGGTGAAGCGCTCGGCCGACCAGTTCATCGCGTCGAGGCTCGCCCGGCGCAGCAGGGGCAGGTCGTCGCGGGTCGCCGGCCGGTAGGCGATGCCGTCCACGAGGTCCGGGAAGGAGTCGTCGGCGGTGCCGGTCAACCGGGCCTCGCAGACGGACGGGTCGTCCTCCGGGATGTTCGACACCGCGGCGAACCGCCCGTCGGGGTCGACGCGGCTGAGGAGCACGCGGGAGATGTCGTCGAGTTCGGCGACCTGCTCGTCGGACAGCGCATCGATGACCAGTCGGCGGGCGGTGCGCACGTGGCCGGGGGCTGCGGCCACGATGTGCTCGAAGCCGGCGTCGGTGAGCCGGACGTCCGTCGCCCGACGGTCCTCGGTGGAGGGGCAGCGTGCGACCAGCCCGCGCTTCTCCAGCCGGGACACGACGTGCGACAGCCGGGGCAGCGACGCGTTGGTGGCGGAGGCGAGCACGGACATCCGGAGCGTCCGGCAGTCGGTCTCGGAGAGCATCGCGATGACCATGTAGTCGAACAGGGTCAGGTCGGCGTCACGCTGCAGCTGGTGGTCGAGCGCTGCCGGCAGCAGCTCCATCACGGCGACGAACCCCATCCACGCCCGCAACTGCTCGCGGGAGAGCCAGGGGGTGTCGTCCGTCATGCCCTCATCCTACGGAGAGGTTGTCGCTGCAACCGCAGGTCGGACGGACCGACGCCGAGCCGTGACCACTCCGACCACGAGGGCGACCACCACGACGGCGACCAGCGCGCCCTCGACCACGAGCAGCCGGGTCGTGTAGTCGAACGGCAGCACGGTGTCGTTCTTCGTGCCGTGGGCCTTCGCCGCGATCTCCGGCAGGACCACCAGGGCCAGGACGCTGCCCAGGACGACGGCCGCTTGCACGACGACGAGCACCCACGTGCGCAGTGAGCGGCCGGCCCGGCGGAGTCCCATGCCGACCGCCAGGACGAACGGCGACAGGATCGCGTCGTGCAGCACGACGGCGGCGAGGAGCCAGGTCGCGAGCCCGCCGATCCGGTCCGGCCGGACAGAGGTCACGAGGACCCAGGCCCCGAACGCCAGGACGAGCACGCCCAGGACGACGAGCACGATCCGGGCCGTGCGGACCCGGCCGTCGACGACTGCGGCGCTCATGCGATGACCTCGATCCGTTCGATCCACTTCGTCTGCAGCACACCCGGGCGGCCCGGCGCGATGATCCGGGCTGGGAACCCGTGTTCCAGGTCGAGCTTCTCGCCGTTGAGCTCGAGGGCGATCAGGGTCGTCGGGTCGGCCGTGTACTCCGGCCCCATCTCCATGATCCGGTAGCCGCCGTGCCGCTCCAGGCTCGTCACCCGGACCTGCACGTGCGGGTCCGCCTGCACCGCGGCGAGGAGGTCGCGCATCCGGACCCCCTTCCACGTCGCCATCTGGCTCCAGCCCTCGACGCAGGAGATCGGCAGGCGCGCCTCGGTCTGGCCGAGGGCGGTGAGCTCGGCACGTGAGAACGTGCGGCTGACCGAGGGCCCGGCGACGGTGAGCGCCCAGTCGGCGGCCGTCGCGGTGGTCAGGACGCCCGCCGCGCGAGCCGTCCGGTTCACCGGGAGTCCGCTCTGGCCGAGGTGCCGCTTGCGAGGAGCGAAGACGTTGAGGGGCTCCCCGACGACCGAGGACTGCCCGACCGTCAGGGCGACGACGCCCGCGGTGGCCGCGGTCACGCCGGCGATGAACCCGCGACGCGCGACGCGCTGACGACGCCCGTCGTCGCTCGCCGCGGCGCCGGCGGGATCGGGGGCCGGCCGGGGTGCAGCGGCCTCGGCGGTCACGCCTGGACGGGAGGCCCGGGGCACGGCCGCCCCGTCGATCCAGCGGTGGAGGCGACCCACGAACCCTCGGGACGACGAGGCTGCGCCGGGACGGGCCTCCAGGCCGGCGGGGTCGTCCGGGTCGTACCGGCTGCCCGGGTCGGGGAGTTCGCTGCCCACCGTGGCGTCCGCGACGAAGCGGCCCTGCGCGTCGAAGGAGTCGCGCTTCCGCCAGTAGCGCGTGATGACCTGCAGCTTCGTGCCGATGTGGATGAGCAGCGACCCGATGAGGACGTAGGCCAGGGCGTTGTGCACCTGCCGGAACGGGAACGGCCACGGGTACCACTGGAAGGTGTTGAGCAGGCCGGTGGCGACCTGGACGAGCGCCGACGCGACGAACACCGCGATCGACGCACGCTCCAGCAGGTGCAGGACGCTCCGGACCGGCGGGGTCTGGACGAGCGCCGGCATGACGACGTTGAGCTTGGCGAGGAGCAGCGGGATGATCGCGATCCCCGCGGTGATGTGCAGGCCCTGCGTGAACTGGTACAGCTGCACGGGCCGGGTCGGGAAGCGCATCCACCCCAGCGGCTCCTGCAGCAGGTGGCTGTAGACGCCGGTGAGGAAGCAGACCAGGAACGCGATGCCGAGCAGACGACCGGTGACGACGGCGCTGCGTGCGGTGCGGTTCGGTGACGCCATGACGTCCCGGGCATGGAGCATCAGGTGTTGCACCCCCGCTAGCCTCGTCGGACCATGAGCGAACGACTCCGTCCGGCCCGTCTCGACCACCGGGCGTTCGCCCCGCGCACGCTCGTCCCGGCCGTGCTGGCCGTCGTCGGCGTGCTGGTGCTCGGCATCGTCATCGCGGTGGGTGTCACGCATCTGGGGTTCCTCCGGGAGGGTCATCGCTCTCCATTCGTTGCGTGGACCCTCATCGCTTGGACGGTCTTCGCAGGCGCCGTGCTGGCGCTCAGGTTCGTGCCCCCGCACCTGGTGACGCGGATCGTCCTCGGTGGTGCGGTGGTCGTCGGGATCGCGGCCCTGATCGGACCGCCGAACACCAGCACCGACTCCGCACGCTACGCCTGGGACGGGATCGTGCAGCACGCGGGCATCTCCCCGTACCGGCACACGCCGCAGTCGGACGTGCTGCAGCACCTCCGCCCGGACTGGCTGTTCCCGGACAAGGTGCACGGCACGTGCGATGACGTCAAGCCCCGGTTCCGCGGTCTCGGCGACGGTCGACTCGGGCACTGCACGGCGATCAACCGGCCGGACGTCCCCACGATCTACCCGCCGATGGCCGAGCTGTGGTTCGCGCTCGTCCGCGCGTTCGTGCCCGCCACCGCGCAGTACCTGCCGTTCCAGTTCGCCGGGCTCGTCGTCTCGCTCGGCGTCACCGTCGGCCTGCTCGTCGTCCTCCGCCGACTCGGCCGCCCGACCTGGTGGGCCGCGCTCTGGGCCTGGTCACCGCTCGTCGCTGCCGAGGCCGTCACCAACTCGCACGTCGACGTCGTCGGCGCGGCACTGGCCACCGCGGGCGCCGTGATGGTGGCGTTCGGTCGGCCGATCTGGGGTGGCATCGCCCTCGGAGCCGCGACCGCGACCAAGCTCATCCCGGCGATCGTCTACCCGGCGCTGCTCGGTCGGTGGCGCAGCTGGTGGGCGATCCCGGTCGGTGTCGTCGTGTTCGGGCTCCTCTACGTGCCGTACGTGCTGACGACCGGCCCGAAGGTGCTCGGCTACCTGCCCGGGTACCTGTCGGAGGAGGGCTACGAGGACGGCTCCCGGTTCGCCCTGGTCGCGAAGGTCCTGCCCGGGGACGCCGCGACCATCGGCGTCGGACTGGTCGTGCTCGTCGCCGCGGTGCTGGCCTGGCGGCTGTCCGACCCGGCGAACCCCTGGTCCGGTCAGGTCTTCATGATCGGGGTGACCTTCCTCGCCGTGACGCCCCGCTACCCCTGGTACGCGCTGCTGCTCATCCCCTTCGTGGTGCTGTCCGGCCGGTGGGAGTGGCTGGCCCTGACGCTCGCGATCGCCCTGCGCGGGGTGTGGCCCTCGGTCGTCGCCTACCGGTGGTGGCTGCTCGCGGCGATCGCCGTCGTGCTCGTCGTCACCCTCGTCCGGACCCGCCGCGAGGACTGGCTGCGCTGGCGCGACCGGCTGCTCGGCCGCGACGGAGCGCGAGACGACGCGGTGCAGCGCGACGCGGTGCACCCGGAACGCAGCGCGGGCAACGTATCCTGAGCCGATGCCGGCCCAGATGTTGCCCTCGACGGGGCAGATGCCGCCCTCGGCGGCGCAGACACCACCGTCGGCCGGGCAGCTCCTCCCCTCGTCGGACCTGATGCGTCGGGTCCACCCCGAGGCCCCGGTGCCCGGCCCCCTGGACCGCACCGACCTGCCGCCACGCCCCGCTGGAGACCCCGGCCTGGTGGACCGGTTCGGCCGGTCCGCCGTCGACCTCCGGGTCTCCCTGACCGAGCGCTGCAACCTCCGCTGCACCTACTGCATGCCGGCCGAGGGCCTGCCCTTCGCACCCGACGCCGCGCTGATGTCAGCGGACGAGATCGCCCGCCTGGTGGGCCTCGGCGCGCAGCAGCTCGGCATCCGCAAGGTCCGCTTCACCGGCGGCGAGCCGCTGCTCCGCAAGGACCTGGTCGACGTGATCGCCCGGAGCGCGGCAGCCCACCCCGACCTCGAACTGTCACTGACGACGAACGCGATCGGGCTCGCCGGTCGCGCCGCCGCCCTCCGGGCCGCGGGCCTGCACCGGCTCAACGTCTCGCTCGACACCGTCGACCCGGACGTCTTCGCCGAGGTGACCCGCCGCCCGTTCCTCGACCGGGTCCTCGAGGGCATCGCGGCGGCCGCGGACGCCGGCCTCGGCGTCAAGGTCAACGCGGTCCTGATGCGCGGGGTCAACGACCACCTGGCGTCCGAACTGCTGGCCTGGTGCCTGGAGCGTGGCCACGAGCTGCGGTTCATCGAGCAGATGCCCCTCGACCCGGGGCACGCGTGGGATGCGTCGACGATGATCACCGCTGTCCAGATCCGCGAGATCCTCGGCGCCGAGTACGAGCTGACCCCCGACGAGGCCCCGCGGAACGGCGCCCCCGCCGAGCGCTACCGCGTCCGCTCCCGGGCGACCGGTGCGGACCTCGGCACGGTCGGTGTCATCGCGAGCATCACCGAGTCGTTCTGCGCCGACTGCACCCGCACCCGCCTGACCGCCGACGGCCACGTCCGCAGCTGCCTGTTCTCGGACGACGAGGTCGACCTGCTCGGCCCCCTGCGTGCCGGTGCCGACGACGCGGTGGTCCTCGACCGGTGGCGCCGGGCGATGTGGGCGAAGCCCCGGGACCACGGTGACGACAGCGACGGCTTCGTGCACCCCACCCGGGGCATGAGCGCGATCGGCGGATGACGGACATGACCACGCTGCGGTTCTTCGCCGCCGCCCGTGCCGCGGTCGGTCTCGACGAGACGACCGTCTCGGCCGACTCGCTCGACGACGCCCTCCGACAGGTGGACGCGGCGGACGCGGCCCGCTGGACCGCCCTCCAGGAGCGCTGCTCCTACCTGGTCGACGGTGTGACCACCCGCGACCGGTCGACCTCGCTCGCCGGCGTCGGCATCGTCGACGTCATGCCACCCTTCGCCGGCGGCTAGGTCCGGGCCGAGGGACAGGCACGACGCCGGCCCGGCGCCGTGCCGGGCCGGGCCGTCATCGCTCCCACACGGTGAGTTCGGCTGGCGGCACGCGCACCCGGACCCGCAGGCCCGGGGTCAGTCCGAGCGCCGCGACCGCGGCGAGCGTCAGGTCCGCCGTGAGTTCCCCGGCCCGCATCCGGACGAGGCCGTCGCGGGGCTCCAGTCCGGTCACGGTCCGCAGCAGCCCGGTCCCGTCCTGGTCGGCGCGGGTCACGAGGGCGGCGGTCGGATGGTGCGCGGCCGACACGGCACGGCCGGGAGGCACGCCGTGCGTCCCCGACGCCAGCTCGCCCCCGCCGTCGGGTGCGGTCCCGGTCGCGGTCCCGTCCGTCGTCGTGGTGTGGTCCAGCACGACGCCGTCCGCCGTCGCCGTACCGTGCAGGACGACGAGGCCGGAGAACGTCGCCGCGAAGACACTCCGCGGTCGGGCGAGGACCTCGGCGGGACGCCCCTCCTCCACCACGTGGCCGTCCTCGAGCACGACGACCCGGTCGGCGAGGGCCATCACCTCGACAGGGTCGTGCGTGACGAGCAGGCTCGGCCGGCCGGCGACGGCGGAGCGGAGGGCTGCCCGGACCTCCTGTCGGGCGCCGACGTCGAGCGCCGAGGTCGGTTCGTCGAGCAGGACCACCGCCGGGTCCGCCGCCAGGGCCCGGGCGATCGCGACGCGCTGGGCCTGGCCGCCCGACAGCGTCCCGGGGGCGCGGTCCGCCAGGTCGGCCACCCCGACGGCGGCCAGGGCCTGGCGGGCCGTCAGGCGGGCCTCCCGACCGGAGCGGCCGGCGGCTCGCGGACCGAAGGCCACGTTCGCCAGGACACTGCGGTGCGGGAACAGGTCCGGTCGCTGGGCGACCAGGCCGACGCGGCGGCGGTGCGCGGGGACGCTGCGGCCCGGGCCGGCGAGCAGTCGACCGGCGGAGCGGACCTCGCCGGCGTCGAGGGCGAGCAGACCGGCGACGGCGTCGACGACGGTGGACTTCCCGGCGCCGTTCGGGCCGATCAGGGCCACGCACTCGGCCGGGCCGACGGTCAGGGCGACGTCGACGTCGCGGTCGTGACGGACGACGTGGGCGACGAGTCCGGCCGCATCCGTGTGTGCGGCGGTCACAGCGCGGCTCCGCGGGTCCGGACCGAGGCCAGGCCGATCACGAGCACCGCGACGACGACGAGCACCAGCGCGAGTGCGACCGCCGTGTCCGGGTCGATCTCGCGCTGCAGGTACACCTCGAGCGGGAGGGTCCGGGTCACGCCCTGCAGACTGCCCGCGAACGTCAGGGTCGCGCCGAACTCTCCGAGGGCGCGGGCGAAGCAGAGGACCAGGCCGGCCGTGATGCCCGGCAGCACCCGAGGTGTCGTGACCGTGAGGAAGGTGCGGGTCGGTCCAGCGCCGAGGGTGGCCGCGACCCGCTCGTACCGGTCCCCCTCGACGCGGAGCGCCCCCTCGATCGAGGAGACCAGGAACGGCATCGCGACGAACGTCTGCGCGATCACGACCGCCGTCGTGGTGAACGCGATCCGCAGCCCGTGCTCGTCGAGGAACGCCCCGACGACGCCGAGCCGGCCGAACGCCGCGAGCAGCGCGAGGCCGCCGACCACCGGCGGCAGGACCAGCGGCAGGAGGACCACCGCGCGCGCCACCCCGGTCCACCGGGAGCGCGACCGGGCGAACAGCACTGCCAGCGGGTAGCCGAGGACGAAGGCGATGCCGGTCGCCGCGGTCGCCGTGCCGAGGCTCAGGCCGAGCGCGGTCAGCGACGCGGGCGAGGTCACCAGCGCGACGAAGGAGCCCCACTGCACCCGGCCGACCATCGCGAGCACCGGGACGACGACGAACAGGCCGCCGAGCACCGCGGGGACCGGCAGCCACCACGGCACCGGACCGCGGGCCGTCGGCCGAGCGCGTCGTGCGCCGGAGCCGCGTCGTGTGCTGCGGCCGCGTCGGGTGGTGACTCGCTCTGCCGGGGGCACGGGGGTCAGGGCTTCCCGAAGCCGGCGTCGCGCAGGGTCCGCTGTCCCGCCGAGGACAGGACGTACGACGTGAACGACCGGGCGAGGACGGGGTTCGCCGCGTCGCGCAGGACGCTGATCGGGTAGGTGTTGACCGCGTCGTCCGCGGCCGCGAACGGCACCCCGGTGACGTCGCGGCCCGCACCCTGCACGTCCGTGCGGTAGACGATGCCGGCGTCGGCCTGGCCCGAGCGCACCTTGCCGAGGACGTCGGTGACGGACTGCTCCTCGCTGACCGGGTGCAGGTCGACGCCGCTCGAACGTTCGACCGCGAGCGTCGCGGCCCCGCACGGCACCGGGGCGGCGCAGGTCACGAGCTGCACGCCGGGGTCGTCGAGGTCCGCCAGGCCCCGGATGTGGTGCGGGTTGCCGGGGGCGACGGCGATCTCGAGGGTGTTCGTCGCGAAGGCCCGCGGCGAACCACTGGCGAGGGTCTGCTCGCCGAGTTCCGCCGTCGTGGCCTGGTCGGCCGAGGCGATGACGTCCGCGGGGGCACCGTTCCGGATCTGGGAGACCAGGTCGCTCGACCCGGCGAACGAGGACGTCACGGTGGTGCCCGGGTGCGCCTGCTCGAAGTCGTGTCCGAGGGTCGTGAAGGTGCGCTGCAGCGACGCCGCGGCGAACACCGTGATCGAGCCGGACGGGGCGGCGCCCGACGTCGCGCTCGTGCTGGGGCCGCCGCTCGCCGGAGTGCTCACACAGCCGCCGAGTGTCAGGGCCAGCAGCGCTCCGGCGGCCAGGACGGCCGTCGACCGCACGGGCTGTCGCATGGTGCCTCCTGGAGCGCAGGTCGGATCCGCAGGTGCGGTCGTTCGCAGCGATCCTACCCGCAGCAGCGGTTCACGGGGAGGCGAGGGGCAGCCCCTCGCGGCGCCACGCATCGACGCCGCCGTCGAGGACGGTGACGGGCCTCCCGATCGTCCGCGCCCACACGTCGGCCCGCGGCCCGCGTGCGCAGGTGACGACGACGTCCCCGTCCGGCAGGGCGGCGTCCGCCTGCAGGGACCCCGCGATGACGCCGGTGGCCCACTCCGCCGGGGTGCGGACGTCGACCAGGGTCAGGCTGTCGGTCGGGTCGGCCAGGCGGGCGGCGAGGGCCGCGGGCGCGATGCGCGGCGCAGCACCGCTCGTGCCGCCAGCGCCGTCCGCTCCGGTCGTGCCGGCCGGGAGGCCCGTGGGGCGTCGCGACGCCGGCCCGCGTCGGATCGGACTCTCGGTCCACCGCCACCGTCGCGCGTCCACCGTGAGGAGCCGGCCGAGCAGCGGTTCGCCGAGCCCGGCGACGAGGGCCGTCACCTGCGCGGCCATCACCGACCCGACCGCTCCGCAGAGCGCCGGCAGCACGCCGTCGATCGCACACGAGCCCTCGTCGGGCAGGACCTCCGGGTGCAGGTCGTGGAAGTCGACACCGTCGTCCCCGGCATCGCGGAAGACCGAGACCTGGCCGTCGTACGACAGCACGGTTCCCCAGACGAACGGGATGCCGAGCGGCGCGCACGCGTCCGAGATCGCCCGCGTCACGTCCACCGCGTCGGCCGCGTCGACCACGACGTCGTGCCCCGCGACGTGTTCCGGCCGGAAGCGTCCGACGACCGCGACGACGTCGAGCTCGGGGTCGACCGCGCGCGCACGGGCAGCGGCGACCTCGGCCTTCGCCACGCCGACGTCCGCGGTGGTGAAGAGCGTCTGTCGGGCCAGGTTCGAGCCGTCCACGACGTCGTCGTCGACGATCGTCAGGCGACCGAGCCCGCTGCCGGCCAGGTAGGAGACGACCGGCGCACCGAGCCCGCCCGCCCCGACGACCAGCACCCGCGCGCGACCGAGGCGTTCGAGGACGTCGGGGCCGGACCCGGCGAGCGCGGCCGTCCGCGAACCGAGTCGTCGTCGCGCGGTGCTGACGGGCGTGCTCACGGGGCCTCCTCCGGGCTGGGTGTCTCGACCGTCACCATCGTCGCCTTGACCGAGGCCACTGCGACCGAACCGATCTCGAGCCCGAGGTCGCGGACCGCCTCCGAGCTCATCAGGGAGACGACTCGGTGCGGGCCGCACTGCAGCTCGACCTGGGCCATCACGGTGTCCACGACGAGCCCCGTCACGATGCCGACGAAGCGGTTGCGCGCCGAGCTGCGAACGCCCGAGGGGTCGGCGAGCTGGTCGCCGCGCGACCGGGCGTACTCGGCGAGCTCCCGCCCGTCGACGACCGCCCGTCCGACGGCGTCGGTCGCGCGGGTGAAGGTGCTGCCCTCGACGAGACGGCGCACGGTGTCGTCACTGACCCCGAGGTAGGTCGCTGCGTCACGGATCCGGAGCTGCGTCATGACGACGACCTTAACTGTGGATCACCGACCCTCGGCTTGTGGACACTCACCGCCTCGGAGGGCTCGATGTCGGGTTCCCGTCCAGCGGCGCTCGGTACCGTCTCCGGCGTGAGTTCCCCCCGTACCGGCAGCATCGGCGTCCCGCACGCGGTCCGCCACGTGCCGGTCCGTGCCGGGCTCCGCGGTGCCGTCTCGGCCGCCGCGACCGCCGCGGTCCGCACCCCGGAACTCACCGTCGGGGCCCTCGGCGTCGTCGTCGCCGCGGCCTTCTCGTGGGTGCCGTCGCTCTGGTACGACGAGGCCGCGACCGTCACCAGCGCGCAGCGTTCCTGGCCGCAGCTGTGGGCCGAGCTGCACACGGTCGACGCCGTGCACGGTCTGTACTACGCGGTCGTCCACGCCTGGTTCTGGCTGGTCGGCTACACCCCCTTCACGCTGCGTCTGCCGAGCGCGCTCGCGATCGGCGTCGCCGCCGCCCTCGTGGTCGCTCTCGGCCGCCGGATCGGTGGCAAGCGGCTCGGCATCACGGCCGGCATCGTGTTCCTGCTGCTGCCCCGGGTGCAGTGGGCCGGCACCGAGGGCCGGCCTTACGCCACGATCACGACCCTCTCGGTCTGCCTGTCACTGGTCGGCCTGACCGCGCTCCGCCGCAGCCGTCACGGACGCGCGACCGGGTGGTGGGTCGCCTACGGCGTCCTCGCCGTCGTCGCCGTCGCGTTCAACGTGTACCTCTCGCTCGCGGTCGTCGCCCATGCCGTGGCACTCGCCTGGACCCTGCTCGCCGAACGGCACGACCTCCGACGGGCCACCGTCTCGCGGACCGGTCGGACGCCGGGTCCCCCGCTCGTCTCGCGTGGCGTGCTCGTCCGGTGGGCCACCGCCGCGGGCCTGGCAGCCCTGGTCGTCGCGCCGTTCGTCGTCGTGGTGTCGTCACAGGCGAAGCAGGTCGGGTGGATCGAGGGAATCAGCGCCAGCACGTTCGGGCAGGTCTTCTCGACGGCGTGGTTCGGTGCCTCCGACCCGTACGCGGCGATGGCGTGGACGCTCATGGTCGTCGGCGTCGTCACCGCCCTGGTGCAGGTGCGCCGGCGGGTGCCATCGGCACGGGCCGTCGTCCGGGCCCAGGCCGTCCGGGTGGCACTCCCCCTGGTCGTGGTCCCGACCACGGTCCTCCTGCTCGCGACCGCGCTGGGTGAGCGGCTCTACTCGCCCAAGTACGCCTCCCTGAGCCTGCCGTTCGTGGCGGTGCTCATCGCGCTCGCGCTGACGATGATCCGACCGAAGGCGCTGCTCTCAGTGGCCGTCGTGGCGCTCGTCGTCCTGTCGGTCCCCACCGCCGTGACCGTGAAAGGGCCAGAGGCCAAGGCGGAATCGACCTGGGCGCATGCGGCCTCGATCATCAGCGCTGAGCGGGCGGCGCGTCCGAGCGCGAACGAGGGCGTCGTCTTCGGCAGCGTCTACCGGCATCCGACCGCGACGGCGGAGATCATCAAGGTCTCGTACCCG
This sequence comes from Curtobacterium sp. MCPF17_011, assembly GCF_003234145.1. Taxonomy (NCBI): domain Bacteria; kingdom Bacillati; phylum Actinomycetota; class Actinomycetes; order Micrococcales; family Microbacteriaceae; genus Curtobacterium; species Curtobacterium sp. MCPF17_011. The sequence goes on along the minus strand of NZ_QKSK01000003.1, from coordinate 176,108 downwards.
GAGGCGTTCGCCGGCCTCACCGACCTGGCCGTCGGCACGAAGGGGGCCGACCAGGGCGTGCTCTGGAACCGGAACGCCGACCTCGCCTCGACCGTCCCCGCGCGCCTCGGTGACATCGACACCGTCTGGTACGTCGGCGGCACCTCACGCACGATCCGGCCCGAGCTGAAGGCCGTGCTCGCGGAGCGGGGGTTCCGTCCCGCGCACAACTGGCAGACCGGCAAGGTCATCATGACGGAGTTCGTCCGCTCCTGACGCGTGCCGGCCGCCGTCAGTGCAGGACGCGGGCGCCGTGCACGGGGCCGTTCGCCCGCAGTGCCACGAACCCGGAGGCGCTCAGCGCCACCTGCACCTCGAGTGCCGCGTCGCGGTCCGGCACCAGGAACGCCACCGTCGGTCCGCTGCCCGACACCAGGCCGGCGAGGGCACCGGAGCGCTCCCCCAACTCCAGCGTCTCCGCCAGGGCCGGCTGCAGGCGCATCGCGGGGGCCTGCAGGTCGTTGTGCAGGTTCTCGGCGAGCAGTTCGGCGTCGCCGGCACGGAGCGCCTGGAGGACCTGCGCCTCGACCACGGGGGTGCGCGGCGCCGGCGAGATGTCGGCGCGGTAGCGCTCCCGGTGCTCGTCGAGCGCGCGGTACACGGACGGGGTCGACAGGCCGGTCTCGCTGAGCGCCAGGACCCAGTGGAACTCGCCCTTCGCCAGTGCCGGGCTGAGCTCGTCGCCACGACCGGTCCCGACGGCGGTGCCGCCGGCGAAGGCGAACGGCACGTCGGCACCGAGCTCGGCCGCCAGACGCAGCAGTTCGTCCCGCCCGAGGCCGGTTCCCCACAGGGTGTCGACGGCCAGGAGGGTCGCGGCGGCGTCCGCCGAGCCACCACCCATGCCGCCGGCGACCGGGACCTGCTTGTCGATGGTCAGGTGCACGCCGCCGTGGTGGCCCGCCGTGCGGGCGACCAGACGGGCGGCGCGGATCGCCAGGTTCGTGTCGTCCGTCGGCACCGACGACGTGTCGATCGGACCGGTGAAACGGACCGAGAAGTCGTCGGCGCGCTCGGCTGTGACGTCCTCGTACAGGGACACCGCCTGGTACGCGGTGGCGATGTCGTGGTACCCGTCGTCCTGCAGGGCGCCGACGGACAGGTGGACGTTGATCTTGCCCGGTGCGCGCGTCCGCACCCGATCCGGAGCGGGCGTCGACGTCATGCGACCAACCTATCCCCGTCCGGGTCGGGCTCCCGTCGCGTCGCCCGCCGCGGCGAACCCACGGCGCAGGTCCGCGATGACGTCGTCGACGTGTTCCAGGCCGATCGACAGACGGATGAGCCCCTCGCCGACGCCCGCTGCGGCACGCTCCGACGGGGTCATCTGCACGTGGGTGGTCGACGCCGGGTGCACGACCAGGGAACGGACGTCGCCGATGTTCGAGACGTGGTCGAAGAGCTCCAGCGCCGAGACGAAGCGCCGCCCGGCCTCCACACCGCCGGCGAGGTCGAACGCCAGGACGCTCGACGGCCCCTTCGGCACGTACCGCTGCTGCAGGTGGTGCCACGGGGAGCTCGGCAGTCCGGCGTAGTGCACGTGCTCGACCTGCTCGTGCGCGTCGAGCCAGGACGCCACCGTGGCCGCGTTCGAGACGTGTCGGTCCATCCGGAGCGACAGGGTCTGGATGCCCTGCAGCACCAGGAACGCGTTGAACGGGGCGATCGCCGGGCCGAGGTCCGCCGACAGCTTCGACCGGGTGCGCTGGATGAACGCACGGCGCCCGAACTTCTCGGCGAAGTTCGTGCCCGCGAACCCGGAGTGCTCGGTCGTCGCCAGCTGCGGGTACTTCGTCGGGTGCGCCGCCCAGTCGAACGAGCCGGCGTCGACGATGAGGCCTGCGATCGCACTGCCGTGCCCGGCGAGGTACTTCGTCGCGGAGTGCACCACGATGTCCGCGCCGTGCTCGATCGGCCGGACGAGGTACGGGGTCGCGATCGTGTTGTCGACGATGAGCGGGACCCCGGCGTCGTGGGCGACCCCGGCCACCCCGGCGAAGTCCAGGACGTCGCCGCGCGGGTTCGGGATCGACTCGCCGAAGAACGCCCGCGTCCCGGGGCGGACGGCGGCAGCCCACTCGTCCAGGTCCGTGGGGTCCTGCACGAAGGTGAACGCGATGCCCAGGTCCTTGAGCGTGGACGCGAAGAGCGTGTAGGTCGCGCCGTACAGCGACGCGCTCGAGACGATGTGGTCCCCGGCCCGGGCGAGGCCGAGCACCGCCAACGACGTGGCCGCCTGCCCGGACGCCAGCGCCAGGGCGGCGACTCCGCCCTCGAGGTCGGCGATCCGACGCTCCAGTGCCGCCGCCGACGGGTTGTTCACCCGGGAGTACGTGTGCCCGGGTGCGTTGAGCAGGAACCGGTCGGCCGCGTCCTCGCCGGACGGGTACACGAAGGCCGCGGTCTGCGCGATCGGTGGCACGTTCCCGCCGAAGCCCGGGTCGGACTTGAATCCCGCCCGGATCTGCCGGGTCTCGAACGCCCAGTCGTCCTCGACGGCCATCAGGACACGGTCTCGGCGGGCACCGCGGCGCGGACGAGCGGGATGACCTGCTCGCCGAAGCGCTCCATCTCCTCGAGCTGCGGCGAGAACTGCAGCAGCAGCGTGTCGACGCCCGCGTCCTCGTACTCGCGGATCCGCGCGGCGACCTGCTCCGGCGTGCCGACGAACTGCGGCCGGAGCCCCCGGTTCGACACCGAGTAGTCCTCAAGCGAGGGGACGTGTTCGAGCTGCGACTTCGAGATGAAGTCCTGGTACGACTCGTACGCCTTGCCGTGCTGGACGTCGGTGATGCGCGCGAGCTCGGCCTGGGCCTCTTCCTCGGTCTCCCGCACGATCGCGTACGCGGCCATGCCGAACGCCTCGAACGGCGGCAGGCCGGCGTCCTCGCGGCGACGACGCATCTCGGCGATCTTGTTCCGGAGCTCCTCGACGGTGCCGCCGTGGGTCACGTAGGCGTCGGCGTAGTGCGTGATGCTCGCCTTGCCGGCCTCGCTCTCGCCGCCGGCGTAGATGCGCGGGGTGACGCGCGGTTTCGGCTCCAGGTGCGCGTTCTCGACGTCGTAGTACTCGCCGTGGAAGGAGTACGGCGTCTCCCGCCACATCCCCTTCATGACCTCGACGAACTCCGCCGTGCGCTTGTACCGGTCGTCGTGCTCGGAGAAGATGCCGCCGTACTGACGGGCCTCTTCCGCCCACCAGGCGCTCACCACGTTGAAGGTGAACCGGCCGCCGGAGATGTCGTCGATCGTGGCCGCCTGCTTCGCCGTCACCGCGGGCAGGTGGTACCCGGGACGCATCGCCGCCATGATCTCCAGGCGTTCGGTGGTCGCCGCGATCGCCGCCGCCAGTGCCCACGCCTCGAGGCTCGGCGCCGCGACGCCCTTGATGTCGTTGAGGTTCAGCTCCGGCACGAGGGTCAGGTCGAACCCGATCCGCTCGGCGCGCTGCGCCAGGAGCTTCACGTAGTCGAACGTGACCGGCATCTGCTCGTCGTCGACGTTGCGCAGCCAGCCGCCGAAGAGCGGGGTCCAGTATCCGAATCGCACGGGGTGGGTTCCTTGGGTGGTGAGGAGGGACGGACGGGAGGCTCGCCCCGGGTGGTGGGGCGCGCCTCCCGTCCGGTGGGTGGTCGGGACGGTGCGGGCCGCGTGGTCAGGCGTGCGCCGGTGCGGCTGCCGCCGCGTACTCCGCGTCCAACAGGCCGCCGAGGAACCGGGCGATGGAGCGCGGGCCGGAGGACGGCGCGACTGCCTCGACGGCGGGGTTGTAGTTCGTGTTCGTGTTGATGTCGTACACGACGGTGCGCCCGTCGGTGGTCTCCATGAACTCGACCCCCGCGATCTGGACTCGCTGGTCCGCGAGGAACCCGCGCAGCTGCTGGACGAGCGGGTGCTCGGCGGTGACGTCGGAGCGGACGGAGAACGTGTCCGCCGTCACGGTGGTGCCGTCGGTGCCGGGGACCTCGCACACCGCGCCGGCGATGACCTGCGGCCCGTTCTCTCCGGACGGCACAGCGCACGCGTCCGCGGGGCAGAGCTCGAAGCTGCCGGCGCTCGTGTCGACACGCACCGCGTAGACGAACTCGCCGCCGACGAACTCGGCGCGCGTGATGAACGGCTCACGTGCGGTCAGGTACTCCTGCAGCAGCGTGATGCCGTCGACCGGCGCCTCGAACTCGGGGCTGTCGACGTAGGCGTCGAACTCGGCGAGGGAGTCGAAGCGGCGAACGCCGAGACCCTTGCCGCCCTGGTTGTGCTTCGTGATGAACGGGACGTCCTGGCCGTCCGTGAAGTCCTTCGCCGCCTGCTTGAGCGTCGTCGTGCCGAAGACCGCCGTCGTGCGGGGCACGTCGAAACCCGCGGCGCGGAGCAGGCCGTGCTGCGAGACCTTCGACACCTCGAGCTCGAGGACGTGGCTGCCTCCCACCACCTGGCGTCCGGCTCGCTCCAGCCATCCGAGCAACGCCCGGGTGTACTCCTTGCTGTGCTCGTGCCCGCGGGTGTGGCTGCTCGCCGACATGCGACTCCAGTAGACGCCCGGCTCCGGTTCGGCTCCGAGGTCGATCTGTCCCTCGGTCAGGAGGACCTCCTGCACCGGGACGCCCTCGGCCTCGAAGGCGGCGGCGAGCGGGGGGAACCACTCGGGGTTCTCGTGGATGACGTACACGCGCGGAGTGCTCACCGCTCCACCCTAGGCACGGTGTCCCCGCATCTGCCAGGCGTGTGACGCGGTGTTGCGGAGCGAACCGGGGCCTCAGGATCCGCTGACGGCGTCGAAGGTCTGCTGGCCGACGACCCCGAGGAGCTCGAGCTTCTGCGCGTCCTCGCTGCCTGCAGGAGCCGTGAAGAGCAGCAGCGCCTGCGCCTGGTCGTCCGTGTGGAGTACCTGGCAGTCGACAGTGATCCGCCCGAGCTCGGGCTGCACGATCGTCTTGTTGTCCGACCAGCGGGTCGCCACCTCGTGCAGCGCCCACAGCGCGGCGAACTCGGGGCTCCGCCGTTCGAGCTCCGCGATGAGCTCGGTCGCGCGACGGTCACCTGGACCGGCGAGGCCGATGGCCGCACGGAGCGAGGCCACGACGACCCGCCCCAGACGTTCGTGCTGCTCCGGCGCGTACTTCGCCCGCTCGGTGCTGGTGACGAACCACCGCCAGGCCTGGTAGCGCTCGTTGCCGGCCAGCCCGACGGACGTGCCCAGGAGCGCCGCCGCCAACGGGTTCTCGACGAGCGTCTCGCCCAGGTGGTTGACGACGATCGCGGGGGTGTCCGCCAACCGGTCGAGCACGCGGAGGATCGCGGGGTCGACGTGGTCGGCGCGGTGCATCCGGACCGGTGCGTTCTGCCCTGCCAGGTGGAACAGGTGGTCCCGTTCGTCGAGCGAGCAACGGAGGGCACGGGCGATCGCCGCGACCATCTGCTCGGACGGCTGCGGGCCACGCTGCTGCTCGAGCCGCGTGTAGTAGTCGACGGACATGCCGGCCTGGGCCGCGACCTCCTCACGACGGAGGCCCGGGGTCCGCCGTCGAGCGCCGGCTCCGATCCCGACGTCCTCCGGTCGGAGCATCTCCCGACGGCGGCGGAGGAAGTCGGCGAGGGCAGCACGGTCCATGCGCCCAGTCTGCTGCGTCGGCGCAATCGGAGCCAGGGATCGCCGGTCCCCCGATGACCGCGCTCTGGTTGCCTCGGCCAGGACGACACATCGTGGTGGTCATGGACATCACGAACAGCACCGTCTTCATCCCCGGCGCGACCTCGGGCATCGGCCTGGCACTCGCGCTCCGCTTGCAGCAGGCCGGCAGCACCGTCGTCATCGGCGGCCGTCGACAGGCCCTCCTCGACTCCATCGCCGCCGAACACGGCGTGGGCACCGTGCAGATCGACGTCGCCGACGCGGAGTCGATCCGGCAGGCCGCCGACACCGTCCTCGGGACGTACCCCGCACTCGACACCCTCGTGACGATGTCGGGGATCATGCGGAACGAGGACCTCCGTGACCCGGCACACATCTCCGACGCCGTCGAGACCATCGAGACCAACCTGATCGGCACGATCCGGCTGATCGACGCCTTCCTGCCGCACCTGCTCGGCCGTCCCAGCGCGACGGTCATGACCGTGTCGTCCGGCCTGGCCTTCGTCCCGCTCACCGCGACGCCGACCTACAACGCCACGAAGGCCGGCGTGCACTCGTACACACAGGCACTCCGACAGCAGCTCGTCGGCTCGTCGGTCGAGGTGCTCGAGCTCGCGCCGCCCGCGGTCGCCACCGACCTGATGGGCGGCCAGGACTTCGGCGGGATGCCGCTCGACGCGTTCGTCGCCGAGGTGGTGGGGCTCATCGAGTCCGGTGCCGCTCCCGAGATCCTCGTGCAGAACGTCGAGCCGCTGCGATGGGCGGAGCGCAACGGGAACCACCAGCAGATCCTCGAGATGATGGCTGGACGCGAGCACTGACAGCCAGCTCCCGTCCTGACATGTCGCACCTCACCGTCTGCCGTCGTGTCAGGATGGGGGGATGCAACGCGAACCCCACGAGGAAGCCCTGCCGTCCGGACGCCTGATGACCGTGGTCGGCATCGCTCTCATCGCCGTCGGGATCGGCGCGGTGGCGCTCCCGCTCACCGTGCCGTCGTCACCTGGCGGACGGGTGGGCGCCGGGAACGCCGTCGGCCTGGTCGGCACCCTCGTGCTCACCACCGTGCTGGGCATCGGCGTGGTTCGGATGCGCCTGCACGTCCGCATCGACGACGTGCTGGAGGTGCGGGTCACTCCGTTCTGGTACCGACGTCGCATCCCGTTGGACCGGATCGCGTCGGCGACGCCGATGGAGATGACGGCTCTCAACTCCGGCGGCTGGGGCATCCGACTGATCCCCAGCGGGACGGCGATCCTGCTCGACAACGGACCCGGCGTGCACGTGACCGTCGACGGCAAGCGCGCGCTCCGGTTCCGCTGCAGCGATCCGGACACGGTCGTTGCCGCCCTGGAGGCTCGGGGCGCGTCCGTCCGCTGACCGGCTGTCAGGCGGTCGTGTCGGCCGCGGCGCCCCCCGCTGCAGCGAGGACGGTCCGGCCGAGGCGCACGAAGTCGTCGACCCCGAGCTCCTCGCCACGCGCCGTCGGCGCGATGCCCGCGGCTTCGAGGACCTCGGACGCGTGCGCACTGCCGCCCAGGACACCGGAGAGCGCCTGACGGAGCATCTTCCGGCGCTGCTGGAACGCCGCGTCGACCAGGGTGAACACGCGCGAGCGGAGCTGTTCGTCGCCCGGCGGCTCGTGTCGGTCGAACCCGACCAGGACGCTGTCGACGTTCGGTACCGGCCAGAAGACCTGCCGACTGACCTGCCCGGCGATCCGCCACGACCCGTACCAGGCGGCCTTGACGCTCGGTGAGCCGTAGACCTTGCTGCCCGGGCCGGCGGCCAGGCGGTAGCCGACCTCGGCCTGCACCATCACGAGCGAGCGGACGAGGGACGGGAAGGTCGCGAGCAGGTGCAGCAGCACCGGTACGGACACGTTGTACGGCAGGTTCGCGACGAGGTGCGTCGGCAGGACGGGCAGGTCCTCGGCCGAGACCTGCATGGCGTCCTGGTGGACCACCGTCAGGCGGGCGTCGGGCTGCATCGCGGCGACGGTCGTCGGCAGGTGCGCTGCGAGCCGGGCGTCGATCTCGACGGCGGTGACGGGAGCACCGGTCTCGGTGAGGCCGAGCGTCAACGACCCGAGCCCCGGTCCGACCTCGAGCACCTTCGACTGCGGCGTGACACCGGCGATCGACACGATGCGTCGGACCGTGTTGGCGTCGTGCACGAAGTTCTGGCCGAGCTTCTTGGTGGGGGTGACGTCGAGCGTCGCCGCGAGTTCCCGGATCTCCGCCGGACCGAGGAGCGCACCCACTGCTACTGCACCACCGTGACGGGCTCGGCGTCCCAGGATCCGTAGACGAGTTCGGTGTTCGAGGTGATCTGCGCGGCGAGCATCGACACGTCGGTCCCCAGCGTCTCGGCCATCGACCGGAGCGTGTGCGGGATCAGGTACGGCGCGTTCGGCCGGCCGCGGAACGGCGTCGGGGTGAGGAACGGCGCGTCCGTCTCGATCATGATCAGGTGGCGCGGGGCGACGTGCAGTGCGTCCCGCAGGTTCTGCGCGTTCTTGAACGTCACGGTGCCGGCGAACGACATGTACCAGCCGCGCTCAGCGCACAGGCGCGCGAGCTCCGGGCCGCCCGAGAAACAGTGGAAGACGGTGCGCTCGGGTGCGCCGACGCGCTCGAGGACCTCGACCACGGCGTCGTGGGCGTCACGGTCGTGGATCGTCAGCGCGAGGTCGTGGTCCTTCGCGATGCGGATGTGCTCTTCGAAGGAGCGGATCTGTGCCGCCCGGCCGTCGTCAGCGGTGCGGAAGAAGTCGAGCCCGGTCTCCCCGATCGCGCGGACCCGCGGCAGGGCCGCGAGCTCGGCGATGCCGGCGAGGTGCTCGTCGAGCAACCCCTGCTCGTCGAGGACCGGGGCTTCGTTCGGGTGCAGGGCCACCGCTGCGAGGACCCGGGGCTCCCGTGCTGCGATCGAAGCCGACCACCGCGAAGTGTCCAGATCCGTGCCGACCTGCACGACACCGCGGATGCCGACGCTCGACGCGCGGTCGAGGTGCTCCCGGTAGTCGAGCGGACCGTCGCCGCCGTCCCCGACACCGTCGGCGATCTCCATGTGGGTGTGGTTGTCGTACACCGGCACCGTGAGGGCCTGGGGCAGCGGCGGGTACGTCAGGTCCCGCTTCTGCCCACCACCGTCGCCGCCGCGTGCACGGACGTGCGCGTCGGTCACGCGGCGCCCTGCTCCGGCTGCTCGATGCGCGGGAAGAGCCCGGCGGCGAGCGGCGTCACCGTCTCGGACCCCTGCCACTCCCAGGCGCGGTCGATGCGCTGCTCACCGATCGACCCACCGGCGCCGATCGAGGCCCAGAGCTTCTCGGTCGCCTTCGGCATCACCGGGGACACGAGCACGGCCACGGTCCCGAGGCCCCGCAGTGCGGTGACGAGCACGGTCGCGAGGCGCTCACGCTGCGCGTCGTCCTTCGCGAGGGCCCAGGGCTCCTGCTCGGTGATGTAGCCGTTCAGGGCGTCCACGAGCTCCCAGACGGTGCTGATCGCGTCGTGCGGTGCGAACGCGGCGATCGCGGCGTCGGCCCGTTCGGTGACCGCCTGCGCGAGGGCGTCGATCGCTGTGTCGGACTCGGTCAGCTCGCCCCGCTCGGGGACGGCGCCGTCGAAGTAGCGGTTGAGCATCGCGACGATGCGGGAGGCCAGGTTCCCGAACCCGTTGGCGAGCTCCGCCTGGTACCGCGCCGAGATGTCCTCCCAGCTGAAGTTGCCGTCCTGCCCGAAGGTGATCGCCCGGAGGAAGTAGTACCGGAAGGCGTCGGAGCCGAACGTGTCGGTGATCTCGCTCGGGGCGATGCCGGTCAGCTTCGACTTCGACATCTTCTCGCCGCCGACGAGCAGCCAGCCGTGGCCGAAGACACGCTCGGGGACCGGGAGCCCGGCCGCCATCAGCATCGCCGGCCAGATGACGGCGTGGAAGCGGGCGATGTCCTTGCCGACGATGTGCACGCTCGGCCAGAGGCGCTGGAAGGCCTCGTCGTCCTCGGTGCCGTACCCAAGAGCGGTGATGTAGTTCAGCAGCGCGTCGAACCAGACGTACAGGACGTGGTCGGAGTCCCACGGGATCTGGATGCCCCAGTCGAAGCTCGACCGCGAGATCGACAGGTCGCGCAATCCCTGCTTGACGAAGGAGACGATCTCGTTGCGGACGCTCTCCGGCTGGATGAACTGCGGGTTCGACTCGTAGAGGTCGAGCAGACGCTGCTCGAAGTCGGACATGCGGAAGAAGTAGTTGCGTTCGGCCAGGACCTCCACCGGGATGGAGTGGATCGCGCAGACCTGCTGACCCTCGTACGGGCCGGTGCCGGGGACCAGGTCGCTCGGCTGCTTGTACTCCTCGCAGCCGACGCAGTAGAAGCCCTCGAACTCGCCGGCGTAGATGAAGCCGTCGTCGTACAGCTTCTGCAGGAACGCCGTGACGCCACGCTCGTGCCGCTCGTCGGTGGTCCGGATGAAGTCGTCGTTGGCCACGTCCACCGTGTCGAGCAGCGGCTTCCAGGCGTCGGTGACCAGGCGGTCGGCCCACTCCTTCGGCGTGACGTCGTTCGCCGAGGCGGTGCGGAGGATCTTCTGCCCGTGCTCGTCGGTGCCGGTGAGCAGCCAGGTGTCGTCCCCGCGCTGGCGGTGCCAGCGCGCGAGGACGTCCGCGGCGACCTCCGTGTACGCGTGCCCGATGTGGGGCACGTCGTTGACGTAGAAGATCGGCGTGGTGATCGAGAACGAGCTGCCGTCGGCCATGCGGACCATCCTAGAGGCGCGCCCGAGCACCGTGACGCGCTGCCGGCGGCCTGTGGAGAACCGGACGGGAGGCCCGTGGCGGCGTCCCCACGTGCCTCCCGTCCGACAGGTGTCGCGTCCGGTCAGCGTGCGGCGAGCGCCCCTTCGTAGAGGTCGCGCTTGGAGAGTCCGGTCGCGTCGGCGACCGCTGCGGCGGCCTCCTTCATGCGTGCGCCGGCGGCCACGCGTTCGAGGACCAGGCGGACGCCGTCCTCGATCGTGGCGTCGTCACCCGATCCGGTGGACCCCGCGACGACGACGCAGATCTCGCCGCGGACGCCGTCAGCCGCCCACTCGGTCAGCTCCGCGAGGGTGCCCCGACGGATCTCCTCGTGCATCTTGGTGAGCTCGCGGCAGACCGCGGCACGCCGGTCGCTGCCGAACCCGGCGGCCATGTCGCCGAGCGTGTCGGCGATCCGGTGCGGCGACTCGAAGAAGACCATGGTCCGCTGCTCCCCCGCCAGTGCGGCGAACACCCGTCGCCGTTCCCCGGCCTTGCGGGTCGGGAAGCCCTCGAACGTGAAGCGGTCGGTCGGCAGCCCGGAGAGCGCGAGCGCGGTGAGGACGGCGCTCGGGCCGGGGACCGCGGTCACGGTGACGCCCGCGGCGGCGGCGGCCTCGACGAGCGGGAACCCGGGGTCGCTGATGGCGGGCATGCCGGCGTCGGTGAGCACGACGACGTCGTCCTCCCGGGCGAGTTCGACGACCTCGGCCGCGCGCTCCCGCTCGTTGTGCTCGTGCAGCGCGATGAGCCGCGGACGGTTCTCGATGCCCAGTGCACGCATCAGGTGGATCGCGGTCCTGGTGTCCTCGGCGGCCACCACGGAGGCGTTCGACAGCGTCTCCACGAGTCGACGGGAGGCATCACCGAGGTTGCCGATGGGGGTTGCTGCGAGGACGATCACGACCCCATTGTCGTCGCAGGACCCGCGACCTGTGGACGACGCAGCCGACACCTGCGCCGCGTCCGTAGGATGCTGCGGGTGACCACGGACCTGGCCGACCTGCAGAAGACCGTGCCGGACGTCCCGCGTGGCTCGCGGCTCGACGACTGGTGGGGCCGCGTGCTCTCCGCCGGATGGCGGGTCGCCGCCTGGCGATGGGGTGGCCCGATCGCGGTCACCGTGCTCGCTGCCCTGCTCCGGCTGGTCGACCTCGGCCGGCCGCACTCGCTCGTGTTCGACGAGACCTACTACGTCAAGGACAGCTGGTCCCTCGTCCACCTCGGGTACGAGGGCACGTGGCCGGCGAACCCGACGGGCGACGGTGCACCGACGACCGACGACCGGTTCGCCGACGGGCAGACCGACCTCTACTCGCGAGCTGCGGAGTTCATCGCGCATCCGCCGCTCGGGAAGTACCTGATCGGTCTCGGCATGCTGTTGATCGGGCCGGACAACGCCTTCGGCTGGCGGTTCACCGTCGCGGTCCTCGGCATCGCCACCGTGTTCCTCACGGCGGTGATCGCTCGTTCCCTGTTCCGGTCCACGTTCCTCGGCACGCTCGCGGGCGGGTTCCTGGCGGTGGACGGACAGGCGATCGTGATGTCACGGGTGTCGCTGCTCGACGGCATCGTCACGTTCTTCGTCGTGCTCGGCTTCGGCGCACTGCTGCTCGACCGACGGTGGTCCGCCCGGCAACTCGACCGGTGGGTCGACCATCGTGCCGCCGCCGGCCGACCGACGCTCTGGGGTCCGGTCCTCTGGTGGCGCCCCTGGCTCGTCGCGATGGGCCTCGCGCTCGGGCTCGCGACCGCGACGAAGTGGACCGGGCTGTACTTCCTGGCGTTCTTCGCCGTGTACTCCGTGGTCAGCGACATGCTGCTGCGGCGTCGCGCCGGGGTGGCCTTCTGGTCCTCGAGCGCCGCGCTGCAGCAGGCACCGGTGACCTTCTTGCTGACCGTGCCGATCGCCGCCGCGACCTACCTGGCGTCGTGGGCCGGCTGGTTCCTGACCCGGGGCGGCTGGGACCGCGACTGGATCGGGACCGGCGGTCAGCGCTGGACCGGGGTGCTCGCCTGGGTGCCGGACAGCCTGCAGAACTGGTGGCATTACCAGAGCGAGATCTACGCCTTCAACATCGGCCTGCACACGCCGCACTCGTACCAGGCGAACCCGCTGCTCTGGCTCCTCATGCAACGGCCGACGTCGATGTACTACGTCGGCACGAACGTGGGCCAGGACGGCTGCGCGGCCGACCGCTGTGGGGCGGCGATCACCGGGATCGCGAACCCGTTCATCTGGTACGCCTCGGTCATCGCGGCCGTGGTGCTGCTCGTGCTGCTCATCACACGGCCGCGGTGGGAGTACGGCATCGTCCTGATGGGCATCGCCGCGGGCTACCTGCCGTGGCTGATGTACCTGGACCGGACGGTCTTCCAGTTCTACACGATCGCCTTCGAGCCCTTCCTCGTGATGGCGCTGTCGGCCGTGATCGGGCACCTGATCGGCTCGCGGGACGACCCGCGGCCACGGCGGACCCGGGCGCTGGTCTGGCTCGGCGTGTACCTGGTCGTCGTGGTGCTCGCGTCGGCGTACTGGTACCCGCTGTGGTCGGCGATGCAGGCGCCGTGGGACTTCATCCGGTCCCACTACTGGCTGCCCAGCTGGCTGTAGCGGCGGCTCCGGTCAGTTCTGCGTCTGCATCGCGCGCTCGAGGGCGTCGCGGTCCAGTGGCTCTCCGGTCAGCTGGTCCGGCTGGGCCTGCGGGAGCACGCCGTCGACCAACACCTGCGCGTACCGCTTCCAGGCGTCGGGATCGTAATCGCGGGTGGCGTCGGCCACGGCACCGATCATCGTCGTCAGCATCGGCAGGTCGCGGTAGTCGAAGCCGGGACGGATCACGCCGGCGTCCTTCGCACGGCCGATGATGCGGGACACCTGCTGCTCCAGGCGGTCGCGCTCCTGCACGATCGACGGGCGGGCCTTGCCGGCGCGGACGATGACGTCGGCCAGGGCGCGGTCCCGCGCTCGGAAGGCGAACACGCCCATCAGGTAGAGACGGAGGGACTCGCGCGGGTCGATCTCGTCGGCAGCGCGGGCGGCGGCGGCGTTCATCGCCTCGAACTTCGTCGCGAGGAGGGCCTCGATCAGCGAGTCCTTGTCCGCGAAGCGCCGGTAGACGGTGCCGACGCCCACTCCGGCCTCGTGCGCGATGTCGTTGAGGGTGACCGAGATGCCGCGTTCCGCGAAGCACTTCCGTGCCGTCTGCAGGATCAGTTCGCGGTTCCGTGCCGCGTCGGCGCGCAGGGGGCGATCGAGATCGGCGGCGGGTCCGGTGGTGCTCACAGAACGAACATAATCGGACTTTCTGGGAACAAGCGGATGCGGTGACTCCGTTTTGGGCTACAGTTACCGCAAGCGGATGCAGCGCATCCGCTTCACTCTTCTCCGGGACGCCCGACGGCGCGCGCCCCTCCTCTTCCATCCTTCGAGAAGGAGGCTGTCGTGACGGCAGAACAGACCGCGCCCGCTCCCACAGGAGCAACGCCGACGACCGCGGGCCCCACCCCGGCCCGGACCGACCACCGATGGATCGCACTCGCGGTCATCGCCCTCGCCCAGCTCATGGTCGTCCTGGACGCCACCATCGTGAACATCGCGCTGCCCTCGGCGCAGCAGGACCTCGGGTTCGCCACCGACCAGCGTCAGTGGATCGTCACGGCGTACTCTCTGGCCTTCGGCTCACTCCTGCTCCTGGGCGGGCGCCTCGGTGACCTCTTCGGCCGCAAGAACACCTTCATCATCGGCCTGGTCGGCTTCGCCGTCGCGTCCGTGCTCGGCGGCCTCGCCGACTCGTTCGGGCTCCTGGTCGCCGCTCGCGCCCTGCAGGGCGTCTTCGGCGCGCTGCTCGCCCCGTCCGCCCTGGGCATGCTCACCACGACCTTCCGTGACCCCAAGGAGCGCGGTCGTGCGTTCGGCATCTTCGGCTCCATCGCCGGCTCCGGTGCCGCGATCGGTCTGCTGCTCGGTGGCGTGCTCACCGAGTACGCCTCGTGGCGCTGGTGCCTCTACGTGAACGTCGTGTTCGCGATCCTCGGCGTCATCGGCGCGATCGTCTTCATGGCGAAGCCGCCGAAGGTCGAGCGTCCGCGCATCGACATCGCCGGGGTCATCACGATCACCGCCGGCCTGGTCGGTGTGGTCTACGGCTTCTCGAACGCCGAGACCAACGGTTGGGACGCCCCGCTCACGATCGGCATGCTCGCCGGCGGTGTGCTGCTGATCGCGGCCTTCGTCGTGATCGAGACCCGGGTCGCGCACCCGCTGCTCCCCTTGCGCGTCATCCTCGACCGTGACCGCGGTGGTTCGTTCGTCGCCATCGGCCTGGTCGCGATCGGCATGTTCGGCATCTTCCTGTTCCTGACCTACTACCTCGAGCAGACCCTCGGCTTCTCGGCGCTGCAGACCGGCCTGGCGTTCCTGCCGATGCCGCTGTCGATCATGCTGTCAGCCACCCAGATCGGCGGACGCCTGCTGCCCCGCGTCGGCCCGAAGGTCCTGATCTTCGCCGGAGCCCTCGTCGCCGCCATCGGGCTCCTGCTCCTCCTGCGCACCGACCTCGACAGCTCCTACGCGGGCACCGTCCTGCCGGCGCTCATCGTGATCGGTCTCGGCATGGGCACGATCTTCTCGTCGGCGATGAACACCGCGACGACCGGGGTCGCCCGTTCGGACGCCGGTGTGGCATCGGCGACGGTGAACACCATGCAGCAGATCGGTGGCTCGATCGGCACCGCGCTGCTGTCGACGATCTTCGCGAACGTCGTCGAGAACAGCCTCTCCGGCCTGTCCGCGGCGCCGACGAAGCTCCAGCAGGCGCAGGCCGTGCTCGACGGCTACCACGCTGCGTTCGCGATCTCGGCCGGGGTCCTGTTGATCGTGGCGATCGCGAGCGGCCTGCTCATCAACCGGCAGTCGGTCCGTCTCGATCGTCTCGCCCGTGCCGGGTCCGGCGTGACGGGCAGCGTCCCGACCGCCGCGCACTGACCAGCACCAGACGACACGACCACGCCGAACGCCGGACGGCACCGCAGGTCACTGCGGCGCCGTCCGGCGTCCGGCTGTTGCAAGCCACATCACGCTGTGCTCCGACCGATCGTTCCACGGCCTGTGTCGGACTGTTGCTCACCCTCTGTCGTGAGTCAGAGGCGTCGATTACCGTGTGCCACATGGCCCCCGTCCTGACCTCGCCACTCGTGTCCACGCAGTGGCTCGCCGACCACCTCGGCGCGGACGACCTCCTCGTCCTCGACGCCTCGGTGCACACGGACGGCATCGGTTTCGGCATGTCGTGGCACTCGGCGCGGGACGCCCACGAGCGTCGCGGACACGTCCCGGGTGCCGTCTACGCCGACCTCATCGACGAGTTCTCGGCGTCCGGGACGGACCTGCCCTTCACCCGGCCCGGAGTCGACCGCTTCGAGTCCGCGGCCCGCGCGCTGGGCGTGAGCCGCGCCTCCACCGTGGTGGTCTACGACGACGGCATCGGCGAGTGGAGCGCCCGTCTGTGGTGGATCTTCCGGTCCTTCGGCTTCGACGCCGTCGCCGTGCTCGACGGCGGCTTCCCGAAGTGGCGCGACGAAGGACGGCCGGTCCGTGTCGGGGCCCTGTCCCGCGCACCGGAGCCGTCCCGCGACGGCGACGCGTTCGTCGCGGGCGAGGAACGTCCGCTCTGGGCCGACCGGGCACGGGTCCTCCGTGCGGTCGACGGTTCCCAGCCGGCGGCGCTCGTCATGGCTGCCGACCCGGCGGCCCTCGGCGACGACCACCCGCCGATCGTCCCCGGGAGCACCACCATCGGCGTCCGTGAGTTGCTCGACCGATCGAACGCCCTGCTCCGCCAGCCGGAACTCGAGCGCGCACTCGCACCGGTGCTCTCCGCGGACGAGGTCGTCACCTACTGCGGTGTCGGGAGCGCCTCCTGCGTCGACGCGCTGGCCTTGACCGTGCTCGGACACCAGAAGGTCCGCGTGTACGACGGGTCCCTCGCCGAGTGGTGGCGGGAACCGATCGCGTCCTGACCGGGTGGCGCTGCCCGTTGCCCGCGGCGGGCTAGCGTTGCCCGCATGAGCAGCAGACGCGCAGTCGTCCTCGGTGGGACCGGCGGCATCGGAGCCCAGGTCGTCCGCGAACTCCTCGACGTGTCCGGCCGGGGCGGCGACGACTGGGAGGTCGAGGTCGTCTCGCGCTCCGGAGGCCCGGTCGCTGATGAACTCCTCGCCCGTGGCGCCGTCGGCCGACCGGGAGACCGTCGCGACACGACGTTCCTGCGCGAGCTGCTGCGCCCCGGCGCGGACCTGCTCGTCGACACCGTCGGCGTGACCCGCGACGACGCCCTGCAGCTCGCCCCCTTCCTCGACGACGTCGGGTCGACCGTCTTCGTGTCCTCGAAGGCGGTCTACGCCGACGAGCAGGGTCGCCACGCGAACTCGCTCGACAAACCGGTGTTCGGCGGCGCCGTCACCGAGCTGCAGCCGACGGTCACCCCCGCTGACGCCGACCCGGCGAGTCGCGACGGCTACGGCGCCGCGAAGGTCGCCGCCGAACAGGTCCTGCTCGACCACGGGGCGCCCGTCACCGTCCTGCGCCCCTCGAAGGTGTACGGCGTCGGCATCGGCCGACCCCGCGAGTGGTTCGTCGTACGCCGGGTGCTCGACGGCCGCGAGCGCGTCCTGCTCGCCGACGAGGGGCGCGGCGTCGACCACACCACGGCGGCGTCGGGCATCGCGTCCCTGGTCCGGATCGTCGCCGACGCACCCGACCGCCGCATCCTCAACGTCGCGGACGAGACGGCGCCGACGGCGCTGGAGATCGTCCGGATCGTCGCGAGGCACCTCGGTCACACGTTCGACGAGGTCCTGCTCGGCGAGGACGCCCCCGCGTTCGTCGGACTCACGCCCTGGTCGGTGCCGTCGCCGTCCGTGCTCGACACCACCGCTGCGCGTTCGCTCGGGTGGGTGCCGCCGCGGTTCGCGGAGGCGGTCGTGCCGGAGGTCGACTGGTTGGTCGAGACGGCGCACCGCACGCCGGTCGACGGGGACGTGCCGTGGGCGGCCGATCCGTTCTGGGACCGGATGTTCGACTACGGGCCGGAGGACGCGGCGCTGGTGCTGCTGTCGCTCGGGCTGGGCTGACAGGTCGGCTGGGTTGACCCCGCCGGGCTGTGGACAGCGGCAGCTCCTCCACAGATCCGACTGGAGGCCCGCCCACACAGGGCGCGCGGGGCACGCTGGGTGCATGAACGACAACCGGCTCGGGACCGCCGTCAGCCCCTACCTCCGCCAGCACGCCGACAACCCGGTGGACTGGCGCGAGTGGGGCGCCGACGCCTTCACCGAGGCACGGGAGCGTGACGTGCCCGTCCTCGTGTCGATCGGCTACGCCACGTGCCACTGGTGCCACGTGATGGCGCGTGAGAGCTTCTCCGACCCCGAGATCGGTGCGATGCTCCGGCAGGACTTCGTCGCCGTGAAGGTCGACCGCGAAGAGCGCCCGGACGTCGACTCGAGCGCGATGGCCGCGGCGAGCGCCTTCACCGAGAACCTCGGATGGCCGTTGACGGTGTTCATGACGCCTGCCGCGCAGGTGTTCTACGCGGGGACCTACTACCCGCCGCAGCCGGTCGGCGAGCACCCGTCGTTCCGGCAGGTCACGGCCGCGGTGCTCGATGCGTGGCGGGACCGTCGGCACGAGGTCGATGCGAACGCCGCTGCGATCGTGGGGGCGATCCGGCAGGGCGCCGAGGCGGACGCGGCCGCCGCGCAGGCCGGGCAGCCTGACGGGGGTGGGGCGGGCCTCCCGTCCGTCGAGGCGATCCACGGGGTCGTGTCCGACCTCGAGCGTGCCGAGGACGCCACGTACGGCGGGTTCGGAGGGGCGCCGAAGTTCCCGAACGCTCCGCTGTTGGAGTTCCTCGGCGACGTGGCTGCGGACGGCGACGGCGCAGCCGGCGCGCTGCTCACCCGTGCGCTCGACGCCATCGCCGGGTCCGAACTGACCGACGTCGACGGTGGTGTGTTCCGGTACGCGACCCAGCGCGACTGGTCCGTCCCCCACTACGAGCGGATGCTCTACGACAATGCGGGCCTGCTCGCGGTGGCCGAACCGGGGCGAGCCCGCGGCATCGCGGACTTCCTCCGCGACACCCTCCGACGGGCGGACGGTGCCTTCGTCGCGGCGCAGGACAGCGAGTCGACCATCGACGGCCGGCGTGTGGAAGGCGAGTGGTACCGCGTACCGCTCGAAGAGCGGGGCCGGCTCGAGGCGCCGCCGCTCGACGACCAGGTCCTGACCGGGTGGAACGGCCTGGCGATCCGCGGGCTGGTCATCGCGGGCAGTCGCGCCGGGGACGACGAGATGATCAACCTCGCGCGAGCGGCGGCCGACGCCGTCATCGCCGCACACCTCCGGGACGGACACGTCATGGTCCGGTCGAGCACCCCGCGCGGTGGGTCGACCGCAGCGCCGACGATCGAGGACCTCGGCCTGTTCGCGGAGGGGTTGCTCGAGCTCGCCCTCGCGACCGGCGAGCTCGGGTACGCCGTGATCGGGCGCACGCTCGTGGACGACGGACTGTCGGGTGCGCTGGAGGTCGATCCGGTCCTCGCCGCTGCCGGGACCGCGACCGGTGAGCAGCCGCAGACAGCACTCCGATCCGGAACGGTGGCGATGGCCGGGGCTGCCGCGCTCCTCGCTGCCCTCACCGGTGACGACGGCCGGCACTCGGCGGCCGAGCGCCTCATCGCCGAGCGCGCCCGGACCGGGGTGGACCGACCACTCGGGCACGCAGATGCCCTCGGGCTCGCGCTCGCCCTCCAGCGGCCCTCACGAGAGGTCGTGCTCGTCGCTGACGACCGATCGGGCTCCGAGGTGGTCGGCATGCTGACCGCAGTCCGGGCCGCACGACGTCCGGGGACGATCGTCGCCGTGCTCACCCGAGCGCAGGCGGCAGAGTGGGCGGCGGCTGGCTTCTCGCTGTTCGAGGGCAGGGACGCGCTGGACGGCGTGACGTACGTCTGCCACGACCGGGTCTGCGCGTTGCCGGCACGGACCGTCGGCGAGCTCGCCACCCAGCTCGGCTGACTGCGGCACGCCCGGACGGTATCCTGGAATGCTCATGTCGAATCCCCCCGTCATCACGTACCCGCCCGAGCTGCCCGTCTCGCAGCGGCGGGACGACATCGCCGCTGCGATCCGCGACAATCAGGTCGTGATCGTGGCGGGTGCCACCGGGTCGGGCAAGACGACGCAGCTACCGAAGATCTGCCTGGAGCTCGGTCGCGAGAGCATCGGCCACACCCAGCCCCGACGGATCGCCGCGCGCACGATCGCGGAGCGCGTGTCAGAAGAACTCGGCGGCGAGCTCGGCGACCTCGTCGGGTACCAGGTGCGCTTCACCGACAAGGTCAGCGCGGCCACCCGGATCAAGCTGATGACGGACGGCATCCTGCTGAACGAGATCCACTTCGACCGGGACCTCAAGCGGTACGACACGATCATCATCGACGAGGCGCACGAGCGCTCCCTGACGATCGACTTCCTGCTCGGGTACCTGAAGCGACTGCTCCCTCGGCGCCCGGACCTCAAGGTCATCATCACGAGTGCCACGATCGACCCGCAGTCGTTCTCCGAGCACTTCGGTGACGCGCCCATCGTCGAGGTCTCCGGACGGACCTACCCGGTGGAGGTCCGGTACCGACCGCTCGTCGCGGACGAGGACGCCACGGGCGACGAGGACGACGACGAGGACGAGGGCGGCCCGGACAACGGCAGCAGGGACGACCACAGCAGCACCGACGACCGCGACTACCTGCAGGGCATCACGGACGCGCTGGACGAGCTCGCGCGGGAGGACCCGGGCGACGTCCTGGTGTTCCTGTCCGGCGAGAACGAGATCCGCGACGCGCAGGACGCCATCGAGGGCAAGCACTACCCGGGGACCGAGGTCCTGCCGCTCTACGGTCGATTGTCCGCCGCGGACCAGCACCGCGTGTTCCAGCGATCGAACACCCCGGGCCTCCGACGACGTGTCGTGCTCGCGACCAACGTGGCCGAGACCTCGCTGACCGTCCCCGGCATCAAGTACGTCGTCGACACCGGCACCGCCCGCATCTCCCGGTACTCGCCGCGGGCGAAGGTGCAGCGGCTGCCCATCGAGGCGATCTCGCAGGCGTCCGCGAACCAGCGTTCCGGCCGTGCCGGTCGGACGAGTGCGGGCATCGCGATCCGCCTCTACTCCGAGGACGACTTCGACCGCCGTCCCGAGTACACCGACCCGGAGATCCTCCGGACGAACCTGGCCGCCGTCATCCTGCAGATGATCTCGCTCGGGTTCGGCGACATCGAGTCGTTCCCGTTCCTGCAACCGCCGGACTCCCGGGGCGTGAAGGACGGCCTGGACCTCCTCCGCGAACTCCGCGCCGTCGACACCGACGGTGCGATCACGAAGACCGGCAAGCAGCTCACCCGACTGCCCATCGACCCGCGCCTCGGCCGGATGGTCCTCGAGGCGAGCCGCCAGGGCGTGGGCCGTGAGGTCATCGCGATCGTCTCGGCGCTGAGCATCCAGGACCCGCGCGAGCGTCCGCTGGAGAAGCGGGCGCAGGCCGACCAGCAGCACGCGCGCTTCGCCGACCCCACGAGCGACTTCCTCACCCTGCTCGGCCTCTGGAACTACCTGGAGGACAAGCAAGAGGAGCTGTCCTCCAGCGCGTTCCGCCGGATGTGCAAGGCGGAGCTCCTCAACCACCTGCGCATCCGCGAGTGGCAGGACCTGTACCGGCAGCTCTCCCGGGCGGCGAAGCAGGTCGGCATCCACGTCGGCAAGGAGCGCAAGGACGACCCGGACTCGGTGCACCGCGCGCTCCTCGCCGGCCTCCTCAGCCAGATCGGTCTCCGCGACCGCGAGAAGCGGGACTACCTCGGCTCGCGGAACACCCGGTTCGTGGTGTTCCCGGGCAGTGTGCTCGCGAAGAAGCAGCCGGACGCGGTGATGGCCGCCGAACTCGTCGAGACGAGTCGGTTGTTCGCCCGGACGGTCGGCCGCATCGACACCGCGTGGGTGGAGCCGCTGGCCGGCGACCTGCTCAAGCGCACCTACGGCGAACCGCACTGGGAGAAGAAGCAGGGCTCGGTCGTCGCCTACGAGCGGGTGACGCTGTTCGGCGTGCCGATCGTGCAGCGTCGACGGGTGCAGTACAACCGGATCGACCCCGTGCACTCGCGGGAGCTCTTCATCCGGCACGCCCTGGTCGAGGGCGAGTGGGAGTCGCAGCAGGCGTTCGACCGGGCGAACCGGAAGCTCCGCCGCGAACTCGAACAGCTCGAGGAGCGCACCCGGCGCCGCGACATCCTGCTCGACGACGAGACGGTCGTCGAGTTCTACGACGCCCGCATCCCCGCCGAGATCGCGACGACGCGCGACTTCGAGGGGTGGTGGCGCCGGACTCGTCGTGACCAGCCGGACCTGCTCACGATGCGCCGCGAGGACCTGCTCGACGAGTCTGCCGCATCCGCCGCGGAGGACGACGCCGAGTACCCGACCCAGTGGCGGAGCGGCGACCAGCGCCTCGCCGTCCGCTACCGCTTCGAGCCCGGTGCCGAGGACGACGGGGTCAGCGTCCAGGTGCCGCTCGCCGTCCTGCCGCGCATGCGGGAAGAGGGCTTCGACTGGCAGGTCCGCGGGCTCCGGAAGGAACTCGTCACCGCGCTCATCAAGGCGCTGCCGAAGCAGATCCGCAAGAACGTCGTACCGGCCGCCGACTGGGCCGAGAAGATCGTCGCCGAACTCCCCGACGACGCTCCGACGACCCCGACCGAGAGCTTCCGCGCGACACTCGCCAAGACGATCCAGCGCCTCGTGCACGTGCCGGTGTCGGAGTCCGACTTCGACATGTCTCGGGTGCCGTCGCACCTGCTGCCGACCTACGCGGTCGTCGACGAGCGCGGCCGCCGGGTCGAGGCCGGCAAGGACCTCTCGGCCCTGCAGACCAAGCTCAAGGACCGGACCCAGCAGAGCGTCGCTGCGGCGACACAACGCTCCGGAGGCTCGTCCCGCGTCGCCGACGCCGGCTCCGGCCGCCGCATCGAACGGTCCGGCCTCACCACCTGGCCCGACCAGGACCTGCCCGAGGTCCTCGACACGAAGCAGGCCGGCGGCGTCATCCGCGCGTACCCGGCCCTGGTCGAGGAGGGCTCCGGCCCGAAGGCGACCGTCGGCGTCCAGCTCCTCGCGACGCCAGACGACCGGACCGTGCAGATGCCTGCGGGGGTCCGCCGCCTCGTGATGCTCGCCGTTCCGTCCCCCGTGTCGTACATCCAGCAGCACCTCACCGCGCAGGAGAAGCTCGCGCTCGCCGCGAGCCCCTACCCGTCGACCAACGCCCTCTTCGACGACGTCCTGGCCGCCGTGGTCGATGCCGGGATCCGCCGGACCCACCCCGACGGGCTGGTCTTCACCCGGGCCGCGTTCGATCAGGTGCGCGACACCGTCTCGGCGACGGTCGTCGACACGATGTTCACCGCCGTGTCCGAGGTGGCCGCCGTCCTCACCGCCCAGCGGAACGCCGAGCGTGCGATGAAGCAGGCGACGAACATGGCGCTGCTGCCGGCGCTGTCGGACATGCGGCAGCAGATGGAACGGCTGGTGTTCCCCGGGTTCGTCTCGGTGGCCGGGCTCGACCGCCTCCGACGCATCCGGGTGTACCTGCAGGGCATCGACGCCCGCGTGACGAAGCTGCTCCAGAACCCGGGCCGCGATGCGAGCTGGATGCGCGAGGTCACCGGTGCGACCGACCGGTACGTCGAGGCCGGTGGGACGTTCCCGCCGGCGGTCGGCTCGCACCCGGAGCTCGTGCACGCACGCTGGATGCTCGAGGAGTTCCGCCTCAGCCTCTTCGCGCAGGAACTGGGTACAGCGGAGACCGTGTCACTGCAGCGGATCACGAAGGCGCTGACGGCAGCCTCGCGCTGAGCCGCGGGCCGGCCGAGCCGACCAGGACTACGGTGACCGCCATGATCGGCACACTCGACGTCGTCGTCCTGGACTGCCCGGACACGCGCGCCCTCGCCCGCTTCTCCGCCGAAGTCCTCGGCGGGGAGATCGTCGCCTTCGACGAGGACTGGGCCGAGGTGGTCCTGCCCTTCGCCGGACACCGACCGCTGCTCGCCTGCCAGCGGGTCGACGACTACCGTGCGCCGGACTGGCCGGGGCAGAGCGTCCCCTAACAGGTCCACCTCGACGTGAAGGTGGACGACCTCGACGCGGGTGAGCAGGCGGTGGTCGCGATCGGTGCGGCGACGACCGGGCAGGGCACCGACACCTTCCGGGTCTACCTCGACCCGGCCGGGCACCCGTTCTGCCTGGTCGTGCCGCAGGACTGAGTCCGCTCGGTCAAGCGGGCTGGTCGGCCTCCGACGAGGAATCGACCTGTGCCGAATCGACAGCGCCCGCATCAGCGGGGTCGACCGCCAGCCCCTCGACGACCTCGACACGTGGCAGTTCGCCGAGCACGGCACCCGGCAGGAACAGCTTCGCCCCGCGGACACCCGCACCGATGACGACCTCGGGCACCGCGAGCACCCGGGAGTCGACGTACACGGCCCAGTCGGCCGGCAGACCGATCGGGGTGATGCCGCCGTACTCCATCCGGGTGCGCTCGACGGCGTCGTCCATCGGCGCGAAGCTCACCTTCCGTGCCCCGAGCAGGCCCTTCACGGTGCGGTTCACGTCGAGCTTGGTCGAGGCCAGCACCACACAGGCGGCGTAGGTGACGGTGTCGCCGCGCTTCCCCGCGACGACGATGCAGTTCGCGCCGCCGGACACCGGGAAGCCGTAGGCCTCCGAGAACGCAGCCGTGTCCGCCAGGTCCGGGTCGATCGGCGATGCCTCGATCCGCTGGAGCACGGCCGACGGCAGGGCGACCAGGGCCTCGGCGACGGGGATGGCGATGGAGCCGGTGGCGAGCAGGACGGGCATGCGGTTCAAAGTCGGCATCGCTCCAGCCTAGGGATCGACACCGCGCCCGGGTGCCAGCCAGCTCGATCCCGGCGAGCACCAACACCAACACCAGCACCAGCACCAGCACCAGCACCAGCGCCAACACCGATGTCAGCACCGACGCCCACGCGTCGCCGCTCAGCGCGAGCCGACCCCGCGCCTCCCCTCCGCTGCCGACGCCCAGAGCTGCGCTGCCAACCCCACCGCGATGAACCCCGTCATCAGTGCCCCCATCGCGATCGCCGTCCCGCCGAGCGCCCCGGCGAGCGGGGTCGCCATCCCGCCGAGCCCGAACGTCAGCCCACCGGCGAGCGCCGATGCCGTTCCCGGGTGTCGGTGCCCGAGCGCCTGCGTCAACGTGATCGAGCCGGGGATCACCCATCCCCACGCCGCGGTGACGAGTGCGAGCGCCGGCCAGACGAGTGCGGCGCCGAGCCCGCTGACCGCTCCGAGCAGCACGAGTGCGGAGCCGACGGTCCCGACGACGAGCCCGATGGTGAACAGCCGGTCCTCGGAGAACCGTCCGACGAGGTGCCGGAACAGCAGCGTCGACAGGATCGAACAGCCCGCGTTCGTGGCGAAGACGAGCGAGTACCGGCCCTCGCTGAACCCGTACTGCTCCTGGAACACGAACGACGACGTGGCAATGTACGAGAAGAACCCGATGGTCGCCGCGCATCCGGTGACCAGGTACCACCGGAACCGCGGGATGCGCAGGAGCTCCGCCATCCGACCGGCCACGGCGCGGGGTGACGAGCCGCCGGGGCTCGGGGCGACGAGGGTCTCGGGCAGCTGCCGGAGCGCGGCGACGGTGAGCACGATGCCGAAGACCGCGAGCACGACGAACGTCCCCCGCCAGGACGTGACCGTGAGCACGACGCCGCCGACCAGCGGCGCGACGACCGGTCCGACCGAGTTCACGACCGCGAGCGTCGAGAAGAGCTTGCTGCGGCGGAGGCCCGTCGCCGCGTCTCCGACCATCGCGCGTCCGGCGACCGCCGCGGCGGCTCCGCCCACCCCCTCGACGACGCGCGCGAGGACGAGCGTGACGATGTCCGGGGCGATCGCGCACACCACGGTCGAGACGGTGAACAGGGCCATGCCGCCGATCAGGATCCGGCGACGTCCGACCCCGTCGCTGATCGGTCCGACGACGAGCTGCCCGACGGCGAAGGCAACGAGGAACGCGGTGAGGCTGAGCTGCACGGCGGCGGTCGACACGTCGAGGTCGCGGGCGATGGCGGGCAGGCCCGGGATGTACATGTCGGTCGCGAAGGGCGAGATCCCGACGATGAGCGCGAGGCTGAGAAGTGGGCCCGGGCGTCCCGTCCAGTCCGTGCGGGGATCCCGGGCGTCGTCGCTCATCGGCGTCAGCCTAGACCGCGGGCCCGGACCGTGGGCCCGGACAGCACCGACGGTTCGCGCTCAGCGACAGGACTCGCGTCCGCCTCCCCGAGGACTGTCGCTCAGCACGAAACACAGCCGCGCACGCCCATGTCCGCGCCCGCCCCGCGCCCGCGCCCGCCCCGCGGCCAGCCCGGCCACACGACGGACGGGAGGCCCGTGACCAGCTGGTCACGGGCCTCCCGTCCGTCGGCGCTGCGCTCCCCCGCGGCGGCCGTCATCGGCCGGTTCCCCGTCAGCCGACGACCTCCCACGTGACGAGTCGCGCGTCCCGTGTGGTGACCTCGTGCACGGGTCCCTCGACCGCGAGGACCGCGCGCGGCGTCGCGGTACCCGGCAGGACCCGGACCGCGGTGGCGCGCTCGTTGACGATCACGCCGCCGGTCGCGGTGTCGGCGTCCGCGACCGAGGCCGAGGCGGCCGCGTGCGAGCCGACCCAGACCTCCACGTCGCCGGGTTCCACGATCCGGACCATCCGCCGGTCGCTGAAGGCCAGGCGGGTGGTGGGGACGGTGAAGGCGAGCCGCACGGACTCCCCTGCGTCGAGTTCGACGCGGGCGTACCCGAGCAACTGCACGACGGGTCGGGTGACCGATCCGGCGACGTCGTGCCCGAACAGCTGCACCACGTGGGCGCCGGCGACCGTCCCGGTGTTCGTGACGGTGACGCCCGCGGTGAAGGCCGAACCGGCCTGCACGGAGTCGTCGACGACCAGGTCCGAGTACCCGAACGACGCGTACGACAGACCGAACCCGAACGGCCGGACCGGGGTGGAGTCGGTGGCCGTGACGTCCGAGGGGCCCCCGAGCGCCGGGTGCAGGTACGAGTACGGCTGCGCGCCCGCGGACCGCGGCAGTGACACGGGCAGCCGACCCGAGGGGTTCACTGCACCGGTGACGACGTCGGCGATCGCGAGTCCGCCGCCCTCGCCCGGGAAGAACGCCTGCAGGACGGCAGCCGGCCGCGGGCCTTCGCCGTCGAGCGCCCAGCTGATGGCGTACGGACGGCCGGTGAGGAGCACCAGGACGACGGGTGTGCCGGTGGCGACCACGGCCTCCACCAGTTCGCGCTGCACGCCGGGCAGGTCGAGCGACTCGGAGTCGTTGCCCTCGCCGACGGTGCCGCGGCCGAACAGGCCGGCCTGGTCCCCGACGACGACGACGGCGAGCTCGGCGTCGGTGGCGGCGGAGACGGCAGCGGCGATGCCGGTCCGGTCTTCCCCCTCGACCGCGCAGCCCTCGACGACCTGGACCGATGCTCCGGCGAACGCGTCGGTCAGTGCCTCGGCGACCGTCGGGATCGAGAACCCGAGCGGCAGCCCGGGGTGAGCGGCCAGGACGTGGTTCGCGAACGAGTAGCAGCCCTGCAGCGCCTCGGCGCGGTCCGCGTTCGGGCCGATGACCGCGACGGTGCCGGGGGTCTGTCGGACCGGCAGGACGCCGTCGTTGCCGAGCAGCACGATCGACTCCTCCGCGAGGCGACGGGCGAGCGCCTGGTGTCGGGGCGAGTCGAGGTCGACGCCGGTGGGCGGTTCGTCCTCGTACGCGTCGGGGTCGAGCAGACCCAGGGCCTCCTTCTGCGCGAGCGCCCGGAGGACGGCCCGGTCGACGTACGCCTCGTCCAGCTGCCCCGAGCGCACCCGCTCCACCAGGGGGCGCAGGTACGCGTCACCGGTGGGCAGTTCGACGTCGATGCCGGCCTCGAGCGCGAGTGCAGCGGCCTCGCCGCGGTCGGCGGCGACGGCGTGCATCACCTCGAGGAACGCGATCGCGAAGTAGTCGGCCACGACGACGCCGTCGAACCCGAGCTGCTCGCGGAGCACCCCGGTCAGGTACTCGGGGCTGGCGGCCATCGGGACGCCGTCGGTCTCGGTGTAGGAGTTCATGACCGAGCGGGCGTTGCCGTCGAGCAGCGCCATCTCGAACGGCGGCAGGAACACGTCGCGGATCTCGCGCGGCCCGGCGGAGACGGGCGCGTGGTTGCGTCCGGCGCGGGAGGCCGAGTAGCCGAGGAAGTGCTTCAGCGTGGCGTGCACGCCGGCGTCCTGCAGACCCCGCACGTAGGCGGTGCCGACGGTGCCGACCAGGTACGGGTCCTCACCGATGCACTCGTCGACCCGGCCCCAACGGGGGTCGCGGACGACGTCGAGCACCGGCGCGAGCCCCTGGTGGATCCCGAGCTCACGCATCGAGTCGCCGATCGCGCGGCCGACCTGTTCGACGAGCTCCGGGTCGAACGAGGCGCCCCACGCGAGCGGGGTCGGGAAGGTCGCGGCCTTCCAGGCGGCCAGT
This sequence comes from Curtobacterium sp. MCPF17_011, assembly GCF_003234145.1. Lineage (NCBI taxonomy): Bacteria > Bacillati > Actinomycetota > Actinomycetes > Micrococcales > Microbacteriaceae > Curtobacterium > Curtobacterium sp. MCPF17_011. The sequence goes on along the minus strand of NZ_QKSK01000003.1, from coordinate 147,942 downwards.
CCGGTGAGGCACTCCTCGTGCACGAGCGCGGGGATGCCCAGTCGGGTCTCCCGCTTGAGGCGACGCTGCTCCTGCCAGAGCCAGGCGGCCCGCTCCTCGGCGTTGACCGGGCGGGTGCCGTAGACGCGGGTGTAGTGCCCGATGCCGTCGCGGGTCACCTCCGGCAGGGTCGCCTGGGCGTCCTGCCCGGCTGCCATCTCGCCCTGCATGGGTGCCACGACGCCGTTCTGGTCGAGCCAGTAGCCGACGATCTGCGCCGCCTTCTCCTCGAGCGTCATCCGGGCGAGCAGGTCGCGGACGCGGTCGCTCACCTCGGGGACGGCCGGGAGGTTCGGGGCCGGGTCCGACAGGTCGGTGCGGACGGTGTCCACTGCCTGCCTCGGTTCGTTGGTGATCGTCATCCCTTGACCGCCCCGGTGAGGCCGCCGACGATCCGGCGCTGGAAGATCGTGAAGAAGATCAGCGCGGGGATCATCGACATCGACGTGAAGGCGAGCACCTTGGCGGTGTCGACGGAGTACTGCGACGAGAACGCCTGCACGCCGAGCGGCAGCGTGTAGCTGCCCTCGTTGTTGAGGATGAACAGCGGCAGGATGTAGCTGTTCCAGCTGGCGATGAACGCCAGGATCCCGACGGTGACGACGCCCGGCAGGGACAGCGGCACGATCATCCGGAAGAAGAACCCGAGGCGGCTGGCACCGTCGATGGACGCTGCCTCCTCGAGCTCGTCGGGGATGGCCCGGAGGAACGGCACCAGGATGATGACCGTCGTGGGCAGGGCGAAGGCGATCTGCGGCAGGATCACGCCGGCCAGGCTGTTCGTCAGACCGAGGTCCTTGATGAGCAGGTACAGCGGCGTGATCGCGACGGTGATCGGGAACATCAGGCCTGCGGCGAACAGGGCGTACAGGGCGCCGCGGCCGGCGAACCGGTAGCGGGCCAGGATGTAGCTGACCATCAGGCCGAGCACGACGACACCGACGGTCGTCGCGATCGCACTGATCGCCGAGTTGCCGAGCTCCTGCCAGAAGATCGAACTGCCGAGGACCGAGCCGTAGTTGCCGAGCTCGAACGGGGCCGGCAGGCCGGCGGGGCTCGTGGTGATCTGCGAGTTCGTCCGGAAGCCGCCCAGCACGATGTACAGCACCGGGGCGAGGTTCGCGGCGACGAACAGGATCGCCACGACGTAGGTGAGCGGGTTGGCGCGACCGATGGCCGCGCTCGACCGGCGCTCCCGTGTCGCACGACGCCCGGGGGCGACGATGCTCGTGGTGGCCATCACTTCTTCCCTTCGGTGATCGCGCCCGCGGTGTCCCGGCGGAGCACGAATCGTTGGTAGATGAGCGCGACGGCCAGGGAGATGACGAACATCACGACGGCGACGGCGCTGCCGAAGCCGTAGTTCCCGGAGTTGCGGCCGTTGCCCACCATGTAGGTCGCCATGGTCGAGGTACCTGCGGTGGAGGCGATGTACTGCCCCCAGATGATGTAGACGAGGTCGAACAGCTGCAGCGACCCGATGATCGACAGGAACGCCCAGATGCGGATGGTCGGGCCGAGCAGCGGCAGCGTGATGCGCCGCTGGATCTGCCAGTAGCCGGCACCGTCGATCGCGGCGGCCTCGAAGAGCTCCTCGGGGATGCTCTGCAGGCCGGCGAGGAACAGGATCACCGCGAAGCCGATGTACTTCCACGAGATGATCAGCAGCAGCGTCCAGATCGCGATGTCCGGGTTGGACAGCCAGTCGGCACGCAGACCGCCGAGTCCGATGGACTGGAGCATGTCGTTGACAGCGCCGTTCGACTGCAGCAGCAGGCTCCACCCGGTGCCGACGATGACCTCGGAGATCACGTACGGCACGAAGACCAGGACGCGGATGAGTCCGCGGCCGTGCATCTTCTGGTTGAGGAGCAGCGCGAGGACGATCGCGATCGGGCCCTGCAGCACCAGCGACAGGACGACGATGAAGCCGTTGTGCATGAGGACCGACCGGAAGGCCTGGTCCTGGAAGATGATGACGTAGTTCTGCAGCCCGACGAAGTCGGTGGGCGGGCCGTAGCCCTGCCACTTGAAGAACCCGTAGTACGCGGCCATGCCGACGGGCAGGATCACGAACGTGACGAAGACGATGACGGCGGGTCCGGCGAGGACGGCGATCTCGGCGCGCTTCCGCCAGTCCGCGAGCCGCTTGGCGGGCCGACGCCCGGCGGGGCGCGGTGCGCTGGACGCACCGCTCCCCGCCGTCGTTGACCCCGAGGCGCGGTCCGACCCGGTGGTCGGGTTCGTGCCGAGCGAGGTGTCGAGGGTCATGGTCAGCCCTTGGCCGCAGCCTGGTTGGTGGTGGTGACGATGTCCTTGGCGGTGCCCTTGTCGGCGAGGACGTCGACGACGCTGGTGTTCAGCGCGTTGCCGACGTTCTGGCCGTAGAGGGTGTCGAGGTACTGCGACACGAACGGGGCGTCCTTGTACGCGGCGAGAGCGGACTTCAGGTACGACTCCGACACGACGGACTGGGCGTCCTGGTTGACGGGGATCGCCTGGAAGGCCTTGTAGTAGCCCTCCTGGTTGTCCTTCTCCACGATGAAGTTGAGGAAGTCGGTGCACGCCTTCTTCGGGGCCTGCGCGGTGCAGGAGTAGCCGTCGACGCCGCCCATCATCGACTTCGGGTCACCCTTGCCACCCTCGACCGCGGGGAACGGGAACCAGCCGAGGTCCGGCAGCGGCTTGGCGTCCGGGGTCAGCGAGGAGATCACACCCGGGTCCCACGCGCCCATGAGTTCCATGGCCGCCTTGTGGTTGGCGAGGAGACCGGCGGAGCTGCCGGCGCCCTGCTGTGCGGCGGTGGTGAGGAAGCCCTTGTTGAACGGCTTGGTGTCGTTGAAGGCCTCGAGGTCCTTGCCGGCCTTGGTCCAGCAGGCGTTGTCGAACTCCAGCGACTCCGCAGCGCCGGTCAGGGTCTTCTCGCTGCAGGCGCGGAGGGCGAAGTTGTAGTACCAGTGCGCGGCCGGCCAGGCGTCCTTCGCGCCGACGGCGACCGGGTCGACCCCGGAGTCCTTGAGCTTGGCGATGTCGTCGTTCAGCTCGTCCATCGTGGTGGGCGTGCCGTCGATGCCGGCCTTCTCGAACAGGTCCTTCGAGTACCAGATGCCCTCGGGCAGCACGGCGACGGGCATGGCGTAGGTGCCGTCCTTCGCGTCGTAGCCCGAGAAGGTGCCGGCGCTGATGGACTTCTTGGCGTCCGCGCTGATCGAGTCCTTGATGTCGAGCAGCTGCCCGGCGTTGATCATCGCGTTGAGCTTGCCGCCACCGCGCTGCAGGAACACGTCGGGGCCGTCGCCGGAGTTGAGCGCGGTCTGGAGCTTGCCGTCCAGGTCCTCGTTCTGGATGGCCTGGATCTTGATCGTGACGTTCGGGTTCTTCGCCTCGAACGCCTTGACGGTGTCCGCCCAGTAGGCCTTGCCCGGCCCGGTGGTGGAGTTGTGCCAGAAGGTCATCGTGACCTTGCCGTTGCCGTTGCCGTCGTCTGCGGCTCCGCCGCTCGAGCAGCCCGTGGCGAGCAGTGCGGTGCCGGCTGCGATGGCGATGGCCGCCGCGAACCTGTTCTTCCTCGTCATTGTGGAGTCCCTCGGTAGTCGTCGTTGACATGCGACCGCGAGGCCGCACGGAGAGCATGCCCGGGGCTCGATCGGCTTGTCAATCGATTTCGATAACGATTTCTGTCGGGTGCGCCACGCGGCACGAAGTTGGTTCACCGGGACGGAACGGGGCCCGGGGACGAGTACGGTGTCGTCGTGGATGCCATCGCCCGTCCTGCTCCCCTCCCGGGGCGGACCACCATCAGCGATGTCGCGCGAGCCGCCGGTGTCTCCGTCCCGACCGTGTCGAAGGTGATCAACGGACGCGATGGTGTCGCCGCCGCCACGTCGCAGCGGGTGATGGCCGTGATCGAGTCCCTCGGGTACGAGAGTTCCCTGGTCGCACGCAGCCTGCGCCGCAGCCGTACCGACGTGATCGGCATCCTGGTCACCGAGTTCGAGCCGTTCTCCACCGAGTTGCTCAAGGGCATCTCGTCCGCTGCCGACGGCACCGGGTACGAGCTCCTCGCCTACGCCGGACTCGTCAGCGGAGAGGCCCGACCCGGCTGGGAGCGCCGGTCCCTGTCCCGCCTGGCCGGCACACTGATCGACGGTGCGATCGTCGTCACCCCCACGACCCTGATGGCGAGCACCCCCATCCCCGTCGTCTCGATCGACCCGCACACCGGGCCCGAGGGCCACGCCGCGATCGACTCGGACAACGTCGGCGGCGCCCGGGCCGCCACGGAGCACCTCATCGCGTTGGGTCACCGCCGGATCGCCCACATCCGCGGGCGTGCCGACCTGGCGTCGGCCGAACTCCGCGAGATCGGGTACCGCCAGTCGCTCGAGGCCGCGGGCATCCCCTTCGACCCCGACCTGGTGCGGGTCGGCGACTACCAGACCGCTGCCACCGCCGAGGTCGCCCGCGGACTGCTCGCACGCCACGACCGGCCGACCGCGGTCTTCGCGGCGAACGACAGCTCGGCCATCGGGGTGCTGCAGGTCGCCGGGGAACTCGGGCTCCGGGTGCCGCAGGACCTGTCCGTCGTGGGCTTCGACGACGTCCCCCAGGCTGCGAACGCCACTCCCCCGCTGACCACGGTCGCGCAGCCGCTGCACGACCTCGGCGCCGAGGCGCTCCGGATGCTGCTCGAGCTCCTCGGCGGCCGCGACGTCCCGGCGCACGTGCAGCTGCCGGCGTCGCTCGTGGTCCGGGCGAGCACGGCTGCGCCCCCACCCGGTTCCTGAGGCGCGAGGCGCTGCCGTCTCCGCGAGACGCCGCGACTCGTTCGAGACGCCGCCGAACTCCGCGGCGTCTCGGCAACTCGGCGGCGTCTCGAGGACTCGGAGGCGTCGGACGGGAGGCACAGTGCCAGCCCGCCCCGCGCCTCCCGTCCGCCCCGCGCGACTCCGGCGTCTGCGCGAGACGCCGCCAACCGTCGGAGACGCCGCCGAACTCCGCGGCGTCTCGCGCACTCGGCGGCGTCTCGCGCAGACGGGGGCGTCTCGCGCACTCGGCCACCCGGTCTCGCGTACCCGGCCACGCAGCCACCCTCGCGCGCGGCTGGCGGACCTGATAAGTTCCCGCTCACAACAAATACGGGAGGCCGTCGATGGCGACGCACCAGGACACAGCACACCGGACCGGCGAGGCCCTCGTCACCGTGCTCGACGCAGACGGCACACCCCGGACGGGAACCGAGGTCGTCGTGGAACAGCAGCGGCACGCGTTCGGGTTCGGCAACATCGGGTTCGACTTCGTCGGCCTCGCGAACGGTGACGCGCCCGACGAACACGACCCGGACGACGACCCCGGTACGCCCGAGCTCGCCGACCTCTGGCTCGACGTGTTCAACACCGCGACGCTGCCCTTCTACTGGGGCCGCTTCGAGCCGGAGCGCGGCCGCCCCGACACCGAGCGACTGCAGCGGACCGCCGCTTGGTTCCGAGACCGCGGTGTCGCGACGAAGGGACACCCGCTGGTCTGGCACACCGTGCAGCCGGACTGGTTGCTCGGGTTGGACACGGACGAGGTCGAGCGCCTCCAGCGGGAGCGGATCCGCCGCGAGGTGCGCGACTTCACCGGCCTGGTCGACACCTGGGACGCGATCAACGAGGTCGTGATCATGCCGCACTTCGCGAACGGCGACAACGGCATCACACCCCTCGCCCTGGCCCGTGGCCGGCTCGCGATGATCCGGATGGCCGTCGACGAGGCCCGCGCCACCAACCCCACCGTCACCCTGCTGCTCAACGACTTCGACCTGTCGGACGCGTACGAGTGCCTGATCGAGGGCGTCCTCGAGGCCGGCATCCGCATCGACGCCATCGGGCTGCAGACCCACATGCACCAGGGGTACTGGGGCGAGGACACCATGCTCGCGATGGTCGACCGCTTCGCCCGGTACGGTCTGCCGCTGCACCTGACCGAGACCTCGCTCGTGTCCGGCGACCTGATGCCCGCGCACATCGTCGACCTCAACGACCACCGCGTGGACTCGTGGCCGTCGACGCCCGAGGGGGAAGCACGCCAGGCCGACGAACTCGAACGGCACTACCGCAGTCTGGTCGGGCACCCCGCCGTCGAGGCGATCACCTACTGGGGCATCACCGACCAGGGCGCCTGGCTCAACGCGCCGATCGGGCTCGTGCGGGCGGACGGCACGCCGAAGCCCGCCTACGACGCACTCCGTCGGCTGGTGAAGGACGAGTGGTGGACCGACCCGACGACCCTCCGCACCGACGACTCCGGACGGGCGACGTTCCGCGGGTTCCGCGGCGACTACGCGGTCCGTGCCGGCAGCGCGGAGTCGACGCTGACGATCGGTCGGGACACGCCGACGGAGCTCCGGCTGACGAGGGGTTGACCGTCCCGCCGTGCGGGCGCGACCGCCGTCGACGGGAGGCGCGTGAACGGTCGGGACGCGCCTCCCGTCCGGCAGATGGCCGGGTCTGACGCGCGACGACCCGCCGACTGCATGCGCCCCGCGCGCTACGGTGCTGTCATGCGCGCCACCGTGCGGGACGTGGCCGCCCTCGCCGGGGTGTCCCCCAAGACCGTCTCCAACGTCGTCAACGGCGGTGTCGTCGTGCGCCCGGAGACCCGCGCCCGGGTCGAAGCCGCGGTCGTCGAACTCAGCTACGTGCCGAACCTGTCCGCCCGGGGCCTGCGGAACGGCCGGACCGGGGCGATCGCTGTGACGCTGCCGGAGCTCGCGAGTGCCTACTCGGCGGACCTCGCGCGGTGGTTCGTGGTCCTGGCGCACGACCGCGGCCTGGTCGTGCAGCTCGAACAGACCGCGACCGACCCGGAACGGGAACGCGACCTGGTCTCGCGGGCGCGGGCGCACCTGGTCGACGGTCTCGTCCTCAACCCGGTGTCGCTCGACGCCAGCACCCTCGCGAACACCGACGGCCTGCCGCCGACCGTCGTGATCGGCGAGGTCGAACCGGAGCACGTCGACCAGGTGCACGTCGACAGCCGGGCGGCTGCGCGCGAGGTCACGACGATGCTCCTCGACCGTGGGCACCGGCGGATCGCGATCGTCGGCGCCGAGCGTGGCGACGTCGTCACCGCCACCGCACGAACGCGGCAGCTCGGGCACGAGGACGCGCTGGCGGCACGGCGTGTCCCAGTCGACCCGGCGCTCCGGGTCCCGCTGCCGGAGTGGACGACGCCGGCCGCGGCACGGACGTTCGGCGAGTGGCTGGACCGGAACCCGCTGCCCGACGCGGTGTTCGCGTTCACGGACTCGATCGCGTTCGGGGTGCTGCACGTCCTGGCCAGCCGGGGCGTCCGGGTGCCGGAGCAGGTGAGCGTCGTCGGGTTCGACGACGTCGACCAGGCCGCGTTCGCGGTCCCCGCGCTGACGACGGTGTCGTTCGACAGGCGGGCGTTCGCGGGCGCCGCGCTCGACCTGCTCGAACGACGGATCGAGGACCGGGAGGCACCGGTCCGGACCGTCGTCGTGCCACACCGGATCGTCGAGCGCGCGAGCGTCGCGACGCGGTGAAGGCGCGGTCGGGGCCGCAGGTCCGAGACCCGGCCGCTAGCGTCGTCGACGTGACCGATGAGCCCGGACTTCCCGCCCCCCTCGACCCGCTCGACCCGCTCGACGCCGTCGCGGTCGGAGCGGTGACGATCGTCCCGGACACGAACAGGCCGGTGGCCGCCGTGGTGCGGGGTGACGAGTTCCGACGGTGGCTGACCTGGCCGACGGCACCCCTGCCGGTGGTCGCCGTCGAACGGACCGACATCTGGGCGATCCCGTCCGGCGTGTGGGTCGTCTACGAGGCGGAGAACCTGGAGCAGTCGTCCCGGACGGCCGTGTTCCTGTCACCCGAGCAGCCGCCGCGGTCCGTGGAACTCGGCGACCGGCGACCGATCGGGGTCGACGCCGAGGGGCTGTGGGTCGGCGATCCCCGCGACGCCTCGTTCTGGACGTCGGGGACGGGCGGCACGGACGAGGACGACGACATGTCCCGGATCGACCCGGAGACGCTCGAGTGGGCCGAGGTGGCACCGTTCTGGCCCGACCGTGACGCGTGGACCGAGCCGGACGACGAAGACGAAGACCGTGCCGGGACCGACGACGGTGACGGTGACGACGACGACCAGACGATGGTCGGCACTGCCAGCCAGTGGACGGTCCGGTTCGGCCACCCGCTGGGCGGCGACGACGACCAGGACGACGACGCGGACGGCGACGGTCCGGTCAGCACTCCCCTGCCGACCCCACCGACCGAGATCGTCCGCGTCACCCCGGCTGACGAACGCACCACGGTGCAGGTCGACCACCTGGTCGACGCCGTCTCGATCGAGGACGGCCGGATGACCCTGCGCTTCCACCCCGCCGGTCCCCGACAGGTCGAGGTGCCGTTCGGCGAACGCGGGCCCTGGCGCAGCTGGGACACCGTGTACGACGCGCGCGAGGTGGTCATCGACGTCGCAGCGGGCATCCCGTCGGTCGTCGTCACCGAGGACCACGCCTCCGAGCCGGCTGCGGACGAGGACGCCGGAGCGGACCTCGAGGAACTCGAGGCCGTGTGGTCGGCTGAGGACGCCGCGCTCCAGGCCCGACGCGCGCCCTGGATCGGGCGACTCGACCTGACGGGGGTGAGCGGAGCCTCCTGGCAGACGCCGGAACCGGACCCGGAGACGGTCGAGCGCAGTGTCGCGGCGGTCCGCGAGCAGCTCGCGGGGCTCAGCGAACCGAGCATCATGTGGTCGGCCGACACCGACACCGTCACCCGGGTGCGGAGCGACTACCGCTCGGTGCAGGTGGGCGTCGAGAGGTCGTGGCCGGACACCGAGGTGGTCGTGTCGTTCGAACACACGGCGGTGCCGTTCCTGCGGCTCCGCAGGCGTCACCGGATCTTCGACGACGCCGGGTACCCGATCGACCGGCAGTACGTCACGGTCCACCTGGAGGAGGACATCGCGACCGGCCACATCGCGTCCCGGCGCGCGGCGGTCGACGGCGTCCTCGACATCTGAGCACGCTCCGGCTGGCGCCTACGTCCGCGCCTCGGTCCGCCGCGGCTTCAACCGCTCGGGAGCGTCCGTTGCGGCACCCACTCGCAGGTGAACGACCCGCGGTACCCGAAGAGGAACCCGAACAGCCGGTTGTGCACCTCGAGGTCGATGTGGAAGGACCGGTCCTCGTCCGACCACCACTCGTGCAGGGTCGCCCGGCCGCTGAACAGCATCGGGAACCGGAACGAGAACGGCCCCTCGTGGAACCGTTGCGCATCGGAGGTCAGGACCAGCCCACCACGCTCGTCGACGGCCAGGTCGAGGTCCACCGCCAGGTGCTGGTGCGACCCCAGGTAGTCGAGCACCCGGCCGTCGACGAGCACCATCGTCGCGTCGAACCGTGCGGTGCGCCCGGACCGCACGGTGTAGGTCCGGACGAACGTGACGGTCTCACGGCCGAGGACGTCGCGGTAGGGGGGAGTTCTCGATGGTGAACGGGACGTCGTTCCCGACGTCGGGCACCAGGATGTTCCGGAGCCGGCCGATCTGCAGGAACGGCAGCGTCCACCACGGACCTCGGCGGATCGACTGCATCACGCCGCGATCGACGCACGCCTCAGCAGCGTCGAGTCCGACACCGAACCGTCGCTGCATCATCGGGTGGAGCCGGTCGAAGTCGGCTCCGAGCGCTTCCTGGAACACCGAGGTCATGACGTTCCTCCGGGTCGGGCCAGCGTCACCAGGGTCTCCGGGGCGTCCCGCAGGGGGTCGGCTCGACGGGTCCCGCCGACCGGTGTGCGGCGCGTCCGGGAGGCCCGTGGCCGGTCCCTGCGCCACATCTGGAGGACGCTGGTGAGCGGCCGGGCCTCCGGTTCGGCCCGCCCTCGAGCCAGACGCGGAGCCGGTCGGAACTCCACGCGGTCGCCCACCCGAGGAGCGGTCGGACGACGAGGTCGAGCTGTCCCCACCCGGAGTCGTGGTCGTACCCGGTGATGAACCGCGTCCGGCCGTCGTCGGTCGGCACGTACCGCCAGTAGCCCCGCCCGGTGCGGATCGGGGAGAGTCGGTCGCCGGTGGCGAAGCGGAGCGCCGAGGTGCCCGTGCCGTCGTCACGCAGTCGCTCGCCGATGGAGATGCCCGTGCCGTGCACGTCGTGGAGGGCCGAGCGTCGAACGTAGGTGAAGCGAGCGGCTCCGTCCGTGTCGGCCGGCTCTGGCACGATCTCGGAGAACCGGACGTCCCAGCGGACGTGCTGCCGGGGGTCCTGCGTGGCGGCCCAGACTGCCTCGACGTCGGCGTCGATCAGCGTCTCGACGGAGATGCGCCGGCTGGCCACGGGGCTGAGCGTAGTGCCGGCCCGAGCGCGACCACCAGCGGCAGCGACGCCGTCAGTCGCCGTCCGCCGCACGCAGCACGGCGGCCGCGGTGCGCCGGTCGGCGAGGATCCGGAAGTGGCCGCCGAGGTCCAGCCGCACGTTCTCCGCCCCTGCGAGCTCACTGCCGCCGGGGATGAGCGTGTCGAAGACCGCGTAGACCGAGGTGATCCGGGCGTTCGCGTCGAGCTCCCGCGCCAGGCCCGCGAGCACCGGGTCGGCGGCGCGGAACACCCGGAGGTGTCGGACAGGTGCCAGGACGGCGTACTTCGACCCGGCGAACGGCGTCGACACCGCCACCATCCGGTCGATGCGGCCGTGCGGGTCCAGTCGGGTCATGGCGTACTTGCCGATCAGGCCGCCCTTGCTGTGCGCGAGGACGAGCACCCGGTGCAGGTCGTGCTCGTCGAGGTAGGCCATCACCTCCTCCGCCGAGACGGGGACCGGCTTGAGGTTGTGCCGGAGGACGGTGAGCACGTGCACCGGGTGGCCGCGGTCGTGGAGCACGTCCATCAGGGGGCGCATGAAGTGCCACGTCTCGTAGACGCCGGGGATCACGACGACGGCCTGCCGGTCGCCGGAGCGGTAGTCGTCGGCGGTGGTGGGCCCGAGACTCCTGACCTGCCACACCGCGGCGTACGCCCAGTCGAGGAGCGCCCATCGCGCACGACGCACCAGTCCGACCCGGGCCGGGCTGGTCCCGGCGGTCGCGCCGGTCACAGCGGGACGCCGTCCCGGGTAGCTTCCAGGGTCTGGACGCGACGGAACTCGTCGACGAGACGGGCCACGGCGACGGGCTGGTGTTCCTGCACGTGGTGCGGCCCGGGGAGCTCGACGAGCGCGCCCGCGTCCGCGGCGGCCACGAGCCGCTCCACCCAGTCGTGCTTGGCGATGGGGTCCTGCTCGCCGCGGATCACGAGCACCGGCACGGTCAGGGCCCGGACGCTGTCGAGCATCCGGAAGTCGCGCATGGGCAGGAGTTCCCGGGCGTACTGCGGGATGCTCCGGACGTAGTCACCGAAGACGATGACGTTCATCCTGAGGCCCTCGATCGCGCAGTCGAGCAGGAGCTGCGCACCCAGACGCGGCAGCGAGCGCCGCCGGTCGTCGACGACCGGCCCGACCAGGACCACGGAGTTGACGACGTCGGGGTGGCGGAGCGCGGCGGCGACGGCGATCTGCGTGCCCATCGACTGTCCCATCACGACCAGGTCGCTGATGCCACGAGCGGTGACGGCCCGGACGACGAGGTCGGCGTACTCGTTCACCTGGAACCTGCGCCCGGCACGGGACAGTCCACCGAACCCGGGCAGGTCGACCGAGACGGTCCGGTGCGTCTGCGAGAGCAGTGCCTGCACCCGGAGGAACGACCGGTGGGACATGCCGATGCCGTGCACCATGACGATGGTCGGAGCGAGGGCGTCCCGGACACGTCCTGCCGGGGCGAGGGTGCGCAGACGCACGGGGTGTCCGTCGATCCGGACGGTCTCGACGAGAGCGTGCATCCCCTGAGACTAGGCGGCTCACCACCCGCTGCCTGTGAACGATCCGCAGCGGGGAGTCAGCACCGTCTTCGACTCCTGCAAGGTCGACGCGGTGCACTGCTCCCATGACCGACACGAACCCCTCCGGACGGCGCACCGACGACTGGTCGGCTGCCCCGGCACCCGCCCCCACCGGCACTTCCGCGGGCACCGCCACCGCCGCCCCGCAGTCCGGCCCCGGCAGCGCTCGTCCCGCTCCCGCCGGGACGGAGCCCGCTCCCCCGGCCTGGTCCGGCACCCCCGCTCCGGTGCCGACCGGACGGACCGCACCGCGACCGCCGTGGTTCTGGCCGATCATGGCGGTGGCCGTCGGTCTCGCAGCACTGCTCGTCGGCGGCGGCGTCGGCTTCGCGGTCGGCCACGCGGTCGGCGGAGCGCACGGCGGCGCATCGTTCTCCGGCCCCGGCTTCGGCCCCCGCGGCCAGGACGGCCGCAACAGCCAGGACGACGGCGGCAGCCAGAGCAACGGCAGCGGCCAAAGCAACGGCAGCGGCCAGACCAACGGCGACGACAGTGGGACGGACGGCAGCGGCAACTGACTCGGGCGCGGGCGCAGGCCCTGGTGCTCCGACTCCGGCCAGCGCGACGCTCGCGCCCATGCGCCTGCAGCTGATGACCCACCCGGCCGTGGCCGGCCATGGTCGGAGGCTGTTCGAGCCGACCGCCCCGCCCACGCGCCTCCGGCTGGTCGCGAACTCCGTGACGAGCAAGGGCAACGTCCTGAGCACCGACGGGCGGTACGCCGAGTCGGCGGACCGAGCCGCGCCTCCCGGCCGTCAGCCGCAGGGGTGGACGGCAGGTGCGCGCGATCGGCGTACCCTTCTGGGTGGCCCAGACCGCACGAAACCGGAGCTCACCATGCCGCAGGACACCCGCCCGCACGTCGTCATCGTCGGCGGTGGATTCGCCGGGATCGCCGCCATGCGTGAGCTGAAGGACGCTCCGGTCCGGGTCACGCTCGTCGACCGCCACGTCTACAACATGTTCCAGCCACTCATGTACCAGGTGGCGACCGGCGGCCTGAACGCGGGCGACGTGACGTACTTCCTCCGCAGCCTGCGTGCCCGGCAGTCGAACGCCGACTTCCGCCACGGCCTGCTCACCGGGATCCGGCACGACGAGCGCATCGCCGAGATGTCCGACGGCGAGCACCTGCACTACGACTACCTGATCCTGGCCAACGGCGTGAACACGAGCTACTTCGGGACGCCCGGCGCCTACGAGTACGCGTACTCGATGTACTCCCGCTCGCAGGCACTCCGCATCCGCGACGAGCTGTTCACGCGCCTGGAGCAGGCCGCAGCGAAGCAGGGTCCGGACGAGATCCGCGTCGTCATCGTCGGGGGCGGTGCGACCGGTGTCGAGATGGCGGGGGCACTCGCGGAACTCCGCGACCAGGCGCTGGTCGGTGCGTACCCGGAGATCGAGCGCGGCAACATCTCGATCACGCTCGTGCACCGCAGTGGCGAGCTCCTCAAGCCGTTCGCCCCGCGACTGCGTCGGTACGCGGCGAAGATCCTGCTGAAGCGCGGCGTCGTCCTGCGGCTGAACTCCGGCGTCGAGGAGGTCATGCCCGACGGCGTCCGCCTGGCCGGCGGCGAGGTCATCCCCGCCTCGCAGGTGATCTGGGCGACGGGTGTGTCGGCACACAAGGAGGTCGGCAACTGGGGGCTGCCGCAGACCCACGGCGGCCGCATCCAGGTGAACGACGACCTCAGCGTCAAGGGCGTGGACCGTGTCTTCTCTGCCGGCGACATCGCCGCGCAGGACGACGCGCTCGCGCAGCTCGCGCAGCCGGCGCTGCAGGGCGGCAAGCACGTCGCCGAGCAGATCAAGCGCCGCCTGGCCGGCAAGCCGACCGAACGGTTCAAGTACTTCGACAAGGGCACGATGGCGACGATCGGCACGAACGCCGCGGTCGCCCAGCTGCGTGGCGGCATCACGATGGTCGGGCCCGTCGCCTGGGCGGCGTGGGTGTTCGTCCACATCACCAGCCTGCTCGGCAACGGCAACCGCATGTCGACGCTGACCCACTTCTTCGTCCGCTACGTGTGGTTCATGCGGAAGCGCTCGATCCCGATCGTCGGCGACGTCCGCCCGGTCCGGCCGAACGGCGACCGCGAGCCGGAGCCCTGGCAACTGCAGAAGGCCGAGTAGCCGCCACGAGGTGACAGACGTCACCACTGACAGACGGGAGGCTCCCCACCGGTCCGGTGGGGAGCCTCCCGTCTGTCGCGTGGTCCGGACGAGCCGCCTGACCCGTCAGGCCCCCGCTGCCGTGTACGCGCCCGCGGCGATGTCCTCGAGCAGCGTCGGCCCGGTCGGCTGCCAGCCGAGACGCTCCCGCGTGACGGCCGACGTCGCGGCCAGCTGCATGCCCAAGAAGGTGCCGACGAAGCCGAGACGGGCCGCTGCCTCGTCGGGAAGGATCGAGGTCACCGGCACGCCGAGGACGTCCCCGATGGCCTGCGCGATGTCGCGTGTCGGCACGGCATCCTCCGCGGTCACGTGCATCCGGGTGCCGGCGGGCGCGCTCTCCAGACCCAGCCGGACCAAGCGGGCCGCGTCGGTCCGGTGCACCGCCGCCCAGCCGTTCGAGCCGTCGCCGACCATGGCGGCGACACCGTGTCGGCGGGCCGCCTCGGCGAGCATCGCGATGAACCCGCGATCGCCGTCGCCGTGCACGGTCGGGGCGAAGCGGGCGATGACGGTGCGGACGCCCTGGTCGACGAAGTCGAGGGCGCGGTTCTCGCTGCCACCGCGCATCGACTTCGGACCGACGGCTGGGTTGGGGTCGGCCTCGGTCGCGGCCCGGTCACCGGCGAGTCGAGCGACGCCGGATGCGACGACGAGGGGCCGGTCGCTACCCACGAGGGCTCCGCCGAGGGTCTCGACAGCGGCTCGCTCCGCCGCGTCGGTCTCTTCGGGGTGCGCCCAGTCGTGCTTGTTGGCGAGGTGGACGACCCCGTCGGCGGCCTCGGCTCCGCGCCGGAGGGCCGCGAGGTCGTCGAGGTCGCCGCGCAGGACCTCGGCGCCCTTCGCCGCGACGGATGCGGCAGCAGCGTCGGACCGGACGAGCCCGGTGACGCGGTGACCGGCGGTGAGGAGCTCGTCGACGGTGGCGGAGCCGATCCATCCGGAGGCTCCAGTGACGAACACGTGCATGGTGATGCCCTTCTTGTTGATGTCAGTTGCTGACATCGGAAACGGTACACCCGATGTCAGCGGCTGTCATCACCGTCATTGCTCGGTAGACTCCCGGCATGGCGAGATGGCAACCGGGGACGCGGGAGCGACTGCAGGCGACGGCGTTGCAGCTGTTCCTCGATCGCGGCTTCGAGACCACCACGGTCGCCGACATCGCCCGTGCCGCCGCGGTCACCGAGCGCACCTTCTTCCGGCACTTCGCCGACAAGCGCGAGGTCCTGTTCGCCGGACAGGACGACTTCCTGCAGATGTTCGTCGGCCCGATCCAGGAGGCCTCGGCCGACACTCCCCTGCTCGAACTCGTGGCGCGGGCGCTGGCGGGTGCCGGAGCGTTCTTCCCCGAGGACCGCCGCGAGTGGTCCCGCACACGCCAGCGGGTGATCGACGCCGAACCAGCGCTCGGCGAACGGGAGCTCGCGAAGCTGTCCGGCCTCGGCACCCGGCTCGCCGAGCTCCTCCGCGACCGCGGCGTCCCGGAGCCCGCCGCGACCCTCGTGGCCCAGTCCGGCGTGACCGTGTTCCACCTGGCGTTCGCGCAGTGGATCTCCCCGGACGAGACGCGGACGATGCCCGATCTGGCGACCGAACGGCTCGAGGCCCTGGCGAGCGCGTTGGGTCGACAGCACGCCTGAGCGCTGGGTGACCGGAGCGCACTGAGCCCGTTCTTGGACTCCCGGAGGACACTGGCGGGATGACCCGGACCGCAGCCCCGGCTCCGACCCAGACGACCGTCACCGAGGCGGGGACCCCGGCCGTCCCGACCCGGACGGCCCCACCCGCGCCGGTCGCCCACCGCGCCCTGGCCCTCGACGGCCTGCGCACGGTCGCGATCGTCATCGTGGTCCTCTACCACCTGCACGTGCCGCAGTTCGAGGGCGGGTGGATCGGCGTGACCGTCTTCTTCGTGCTCTCCGGCTACCTGATCACCACGCTGCTCCTCCGTGAACGTCGGAAGACCGGCACGGTGCGGCTCGGTGTGTTCTGGTGGAAGCGGCTGCTCCGGCTCTACCCGGCGCTCCTCGCACTCGTGGTCGCCGGGCTGCTGCTCTGGAACTGGGTCGGGGACTACAAGGGTGCTTCGTTCTCGGCGGGCGAGGCCGCGTTCATCGCCCTGACCTACACCGGCAACCTCTACCGGTCGTTCTGGGACACCACGCAGGGCGTCTTCGCGCACACGTGGAGCCTGTCGATGGAGGAGCAGTTCTACCTGGTCTGGCCGCCGGTGCTCGTGCTCCTGCTCGCCCTGGGACGACGCCGGCGCACGCTGCTCACCGGGCTGTCCGCCGTGGTCGTCGGCGCCTCGGCAGCGGCCTGGCTGAGCTACCGCACGCCCTCCGGTGGGTCCACCCCGGACGTGTACTTCTCGCCCGTGCTCGGCGTCGTCCCGCTCGCCACGGGGTGCCTGCTCGCACTGCTGCTCGACGACGAGCGCTTCCGTTCGTTCGCCTCGGGCCTCGCCGGACACGTCGGCACCTGGGCCGGTGCGACCATGGTCCTCGGCGTGCAGTTCTGGATCGACGACGACTGGACCGAGCACGCCTGGACCTTCGGGCTGCTCATGCCGGTCACCGGGCTCTTCGCCGCGGTGCTCATCGGCGGACTGGTCTCGGTCCGCACCCCGGTGTCCGCGGTGCTCTCCTGGACCCCGGTCGCCTGGTTCGGCCGCCGGGTCTCGTACTCCGCGTACCTCTGGCACCCGCTCGTCATCGCGCTGCTCGGCACCTTCGCGATCGGCTGGTTCGGCGACGTCTGGCTCTTCGCCGCGGCGGTCGTGGTGTCGATCGGCGCGGCCTACGCGGTCGAGGTCCCGGTCGAGAAGCTCCGCGCCCGCACCCGGGAGGCCCGACGCCTGGTCACCGAGGACCGGGCCGCGCGGAGCGCCACCACGAGCTAACGCCGGCGACCGGCCTGGCGTCGGGTGTGGTCGTGCTCGATCGCCCGACGGACGAGCGCCTGCAACGCCGGGACGTCGACGGCGTCACCGGCGAAGTACTTGATCGCGCGGCGCTGGTTGCCGCCGAGCTCGTCGTTGAAGAGACCATCCGGGTCGTCCAGGGACGCGCCGTACATGAAGCCGAGCTTCACGGCCTCCTTGAAGACGTTGCCGACGACGAGGATGCCGTCGAGCTCCCACACCGGGGCACCGCGCCACTTCCACGTCTCCTTGATCGCCGGGTCGACGGCCAGCACCGCGGCACGGGCGTCGGCGAGGACCGCGCCGCGCCAGTCCGGGTGCGCCGCGATCATCGCGTCGATGTGCTGCGCGGGCGTCGAGCCGCCCGCGGGCGGCTCATCGGTCTGGGGCTCATCCGTGTCGGCCATGCGCACACGGTAGTGCCCCGGACGGATCGGTGACCGCGTCGTGCGTCCCGGTGGAACCACGGACGGGAGGCTCCCCACCGGACACGGCCGTCCCGCCGGGGACGCGGCGGGACGAACCGCCCCGCCGGGGACGCGGCGGGACGGCACTGCCCGGAGGGGGCCCAGGTGCCGACCGGCACCGGGCCTCCCGTCCGGTCGTGGTCCGGACCACAGCGGTCCGGACGGTTCAGCGGCGGGTGTCGCCGTCCTGGTCGAGCTCGATCTCCTCGTGCGCGACGTCCTCGGACACCTGCTGCTGCTCGGTGACCGTCTCGGTGCCGAGGCGGACGCGCTCGACCGGGACGGTCTCCTTGTCGACGACGACGCGCTCCTCGCTGAGCGTCACCTCGTGCTCCTCCTCGGACAGGTCCGGGCCGTCGGTCGCAGCACCGACGTTGCCGTCGGTGATCGGCTCGGTCTCGACGCGCAGTTCCTCGTGCTGCACCGGCACGGTGACGTTCTGCTGCTCCGTCACGATGTGCTTGCGGAGACGGGCGCGGCCGGTCTGGACGCGCTGCGTGCCGACGTCGAGGCGCTGCTCCGAGCGGGTCATCGCGTCGTCCGTGTCCGGCCCCGACGTGTCGTGCCCCGCGGACGCGGTCGTGTCGTGTCCGGCGGACGCGGTCGTGTCGTTTCCGGCGGACGCGGTCGTGTCGGTCACGCCACGGTCGGTGTCCACGGTGTCGCGGCCGGTGACCGTGTCGCTGTCGGCGACGCCCGCCGCGTCCGCGGTGGTGTCGTACCCGGCCGCTCCGGCCACACGGTCATCGGTGGCGGGGAGGTCGCGACCGGCGGTGTCACCGGTGTGGTGCCCGCCAGCTGCGGCCGGGTCGGTCGGGGTCAGATCGGGGTCGACGCCGATCGTGCCGTCGTCCGCGCCGGTGCCGGTGCCGGTGCCGGTCGTGCCCGCGGCACCGCTGCCGAGGCCGTAGTGGTCGAAGATCCGGTCCTGCTCGCCGTCGCTCAGGTCGCCGTCGGCGTCGATGCGCGGGGCGTCCTTGATGCGGTCCTTGTCGTAGGCGACACGGAGTTCGTCGCCGGTCAGGTCGGCGCCCTCGAGGGGGACGAAGGACTCGGACGTGCCGAACAGCCCCGTCGAGACGCTGGCGAAGAGCGGGTGCCCGTCCTCGTTGTCGACGTAGACCTGCTTGACAGTGCCGACCTTCTGGCCGTCCGGGTCGATGACCTTGGCGCCGAAGACGCTGTTGATGGTGTTCGTGTCGATCATGGTCGTTCCTTCCGTTCGTGCTGTGGGGTTGCGGGCGTGTGAGTTCGTGGGGTGGTCGGAGCCGGACGTCAGCGACCGAGGCCGACGCGGTCCACCTTGCGGTGGTACCGCATGCCGGCCAGGCCACCGAGGACGGCGCCGACCAGGCTGATCACCGCGACCAGGACGACCGTGATGATGCCCGTGACGGTCAGGGTGCCCTCGTCGACGGGGATGCGCGGGAAGCTGTTGAGGTTCCCGAGCACGTTGAACTGGCTGCCGGCGACGGCGGTGACGATCGCCACCACGATCGCGATGACGACCGCCCAGATCCACACCGCGACACCCTGCTTGGCGCCGGAGAACCGTGCCATCCGGCCGGCGACGTATCCGCCTGCGACGTAGGCGACGAAGAGGATCACGGCGAGGGCGATGGCGGCGACGATGCCGACGACGTCGCCGTTCTTCGTGACGTCCTTCGCGGCACTGTCGACGTCACCGGCGTTCTGGCCGAGGCCGACGCCGGCGCCGACCGCGGTGAGGACCGCCGTGAGGATGACGGCGGTACCGGTGGCGGTGAGCCAGCCGAAGAACGCCGAGCCCCACTTGAAGCCGGCGAACTCGTCCTTCTCGCGCTCCAGGACGCTCTCTCGCTGGGTCGGTCCGCGGTCGGCGCGGGCGGCGCCGCCGACGGCCGTCGCCGCTGCCCCGTCGCGGGTCCCGTGGTTCCGGGCCCCGTCCGGTCCGTCCTGGTCGTGTGCCGGGACGGCGTGCGAGGCCTCGCCATCGCGGTGCGCTCCCTCCGGGCCGGTGCCGTCGCTCGCTCCGGCGTGACGGACGGGCCGGGTGTCGTCGTCGGGTGTGCTCATGGCTGCCTCCTGGCGTGGTGCTCGTGCTGGTGTTCGATCCGCCCGGTACGGAACACCGGTGCGGGTGGGAGCGCGGGCAGACGACGACGGCCGTGCGGTTCGCGGACAGTCCCGCGGATCAGGCCGGAGGAGCCTCCTGGACCGTGACGCCGCGGACGCTCGGGGTGACGGCCGCGACCACGGTGGCGACGACGATGAGCACCGCGCAGCCGAGCAGGGTCGGTGTGGTCCCGACGGTGTGCGCGACTGGTCCGACGAGCGCCTCGCCGAACGGCACGGCGACGACCGACCCGACGGCGTCGTACGAGTAGACCCGGGCCAGGACGTCCCGCGGCACGTTCGTCTGCAGGGACTGGTCCCAGGCGATCGAGAAGACCTCGATGGCGGCCCCGGCGACGGCGAACGACACGATCAACGCCGGGACGGAGGGGCGGAGCGCCAGGGCGAGGACCGGTACCGCCGCGACGACCATCAGCGCCACACCGATGCCGAGCGCGTGTCGGGGGTGCCACCGGAGGGCGATCACCGCGCCGACCGCCAGTCCGACCGACAGCGCGGCGACGACGAGCCCCCAGGCCGCCCGGCCGAACGAGGCGTCCGCGACGACGGGTCCGAGCACCGCGGTCGCCCCGACGAAGGCGGCGTTGAGCACGGCGAACTGCAGGACGACGATCCAGACCCAGCGGCGGCCGACGAACTCACGCCATCCTTCGCGGAGGTCCGCGACGACCGAGGTGCGCTCGGGCCGGTCGGCCACGGCACGCTCGCGCGGCAGTCGCATGCGCGCGAAGAGGACCCCGGCGACGGCGAAGCCCGCTGCGTCGACGGCGAGCCCCCACCCCGGTCCGACCACCGCGACGAGTCCGGCACCGGCCGAAGCTCCGAGGATGCTCCCGCCGTTGAGCCCGAGCCGGAGCAGGGCGTTCGCCGGCCGGAGCTGCGCTTCGGGCACCGTGTCCGGCACGAGCGCGCCCGCGGCGGGCAGGCTGACGGCCGCGACCGCCCCGTTCAGGACGCTCAGCACCACGAGCGACGGGATGCTCGCCGACCCGGTGATGACGAGCACGGCCACCGCGGCCTGCGTGACGGCGGCCGCGGACGACGTTCCGACCAGGACCATTTCGCGGGGCAACCGGTCCGCGATCACCCCGCCGAAGAGCAGGACCGCGACGTTCGCGACCGACCGCGCCGCCACGACGAGGCCCAGGTCCGCGGCGGACCCGGTGAGGTCGAGCACCGCGAACGCCAGGGCGATCGGGGCGACCGCGTTGCCGAGGATGCTCGTCGTCCGCGCTGCCAGGAGCCACCGGAAGGGCGCGGAACGCAGCGGACCGAACTTGTCGACCGTGGTGCTCACGAGCGGCGGAGGGGGAACAGGGCGGCCGTGACCGACACCGGACGCGTGCCGGGTGTCCGCGGCGGACGGGCAGCGGCGTGCAGGATCGCGGACGCCTGGCCGATGTGCTGCACCACACGACGCCAGGTCTCCGGGTCGACCCACAGTTCGGCGTCGGTCGAGACGCCGGGACCGTCGACCTGGTCGCGGGCGCGTCGGCGGAGCTCCTCGGCCACGGCGTCGAGGTACACCAGCCGGTCCTCGGCCGCCTCGGGGTCGAGCGGATGCACCTCGTGGGCGTCGAACGGCACCGAGGAGGCCTCGTGTCGGTAGCGCTTCGCCTCGCCACCCCGCAGTCGGACGACCTCGACGACCCGGGCGAGCCCGGCCCGCTCCAGGACCCGGAGGTGGTAGCTCGCGGTCGCCTGGGACAGCCCGAGCTCCCGTCCGGCCTCGGCGGCGCTCATCGCGACGCCCGTCAGCAGGGACAGCAGTCGCAGGCGGATGGGGTGCGCGGTCGCGCGGAGTTCGTCGATCGTGGACACGGAGGCATCGTGGCAGTCGGGGGTCGGCACCGTCAAAGGGCCCTTTGGGGGTCGGGATCCGCACTCCTGCCGGCGGCGGTCACGGTCGTGCGTAGGCTCACCCCGTGACCACGGACACCACGGACGTCCTCGTCGTCGGCGGCGGACCGGTCGGCCTGTTCCTCGGCGCGCTCCTCGCAGCACGCGGCACCGCGGTCCAGGTCTGGGAACGCCGGACCACCGACCCCGTCGGCTCCCGCGCCATCGGGATCCACCCGCCGTCCCTCGACACGTTCGCCGCGGTCGGCCTGGCCGGCCCCGTGCTCGAGGAGGCCGTCCTCGTCCGCACCGGTGTCGCCCGCAGTCGCGGTCGGGTCCTCGGCGCGCTGCCGTTCGCCCGCGTCTCGGACACGCACCCCTACGTGGCGACGCTCGACCAGCACCGCACCGAGACCCTGCTGCGCGGACGTCTCGACGCCAGCGCACCCGAGGCCCTCCGCACCGGCACCACGCTCGTCGACCTCGCCCGGCACGCCGACCACGTGGACGCGACCGGGACCGACCAGGACGGCCGCACCGTCACCGTCCGGGCCTCGTTCGTGGTCGGTGCCGACGGCGCCCGGAGCGTCGTCCGCGACCTGCTCGGCATCGGCACGACCGGTCGGGACTACCCGGATCGGTACGTGATGGGCGACTTCGCCGACCCCGAGGACCCGGACGCCCGCGCCACGGCGCTCGTCGACGTCGGGCCGGCCGGGGTCGTCGAGTCCTTCCCCCTGCCCCACGGTCGCCGGCGCTACGTCGCCCTGCTGCACGCCGACGACCCGCTCGTCGACCCGGCCGCCCGGGCAGCCGCAGCGGACGCACCGGAGGCGGGACAGGCCTCCCGGCTGGCGGCGATCGTCCGCGAACGGACCGGCGTCGCACCGGACCCGACCACCTGCTCGATGCTCAGCGCGTTCCGTGTGCGGCGCCGTACCGCGGAGCGTGTCGGCGTCGGCCGAGTGGTCCTGGTCGGCGACGCGGCCCACGAGATCAGCCCGATCGGCGGGCAGGGCATGAACCTCGGCTGGCTGGACGCCGCGGAACTCGCACCGTTGCTCGCCGACGCGGTGCGGACCGGCGAGGCCGGCCCGTGGCCGTCATACGCGCGCCGCCGCCAGGCCGCCGCCCGTCGAGCGGGTCGGCAGGCCGAGGCGAACATGGCCCTCGGACGTGCCGTCCCGGACGCGATCGGCATCGGCCGGGAGGCGCTGCTCCGGTCCGTCCTGGCCCTCCCGACCTCCGGTGCTCTCGCCCGGTTGTACGCGATGGCGTGGGCGTAGCCGGTCGGGTCGCCCGTGCCGTCGCTCAGCGGGCGGTGCGGTGCCGTCCGTACCGCTGGAACAGGGCCGCCCACCGAGGCAGGGCGCGCTGCTGGCCGGACACCACTGCCACCGCGGTGGGAGAGGGCGCGAACGCGAACCAGGGGCACACGGGGCACACGTGCAGCCACTCGTGGACGGCGAGACCGACGCCGTAGTACTGGTTCCGCGCGACGCGCAGCGGGCGGGAACACCGGGGACAGGACAGCTGCGCGCCGTCCCGTCCGAGCGCGGGGGTGGTCGTTCGTGTCACGTCGACAACTGGCATGGCCGGTCCTCTTCGATGTCCCGTCACGCACCGTTGCGTGACCGTGCGGTGAGCATACGACCGGACCCGCGGCGGTGCACGCCGGGGCGCGGTCCTGTCCGCAGAACGCGAGCGCCGGGCGCGCGCCGAGTCGGCCGCCCGGTCCGACCAGGGACGGACCGGGCTGGGCGCGACCGGGGTCAGGCGGTCACGGCGTGCGGGTACTCGGCCGCACGACCCTGGAACGCCAGGATCGCGTCGTTGCGGACCCGCCCGTCCTCGATCTCCACTGCACGACGGATGGTGTCGGACTCCGCCCAGGCCGACGGACCGGACATCACGGTCCGGAGGAACGGCATCAGCGCCTCGCTGATCTCCCACGTCGACGAGTTCCAGAGCAGCGACGGGCTGTGGTCCACGGCGTAGTAGTTCGTCGAGTCACCCACCGTGATCATCGGCTCGGCGAAGGAAGTGGAGCGAGCCCAGCTGAAGCCCATGCCCTCGTCGATCGACACGTCGACGATGAGACTCCCCGGCCGGAAGGCGTCGAGGTCCTCGGTGCGCAGGTACGTGAGCGGGGCGTTGGGGTCCTGGAGCGTGCAGTTCACGACGATGTCGTTCTCCGCCAGGTACGGCGCCAGCGGCACCGGGCCGTCGGGCGTCCGCACCGTGCTCGCGAAGGGCGTGTGGTCGTCGTGCTCGAACTGCAGGATGTCGACCGACGGGATCGGCGACCCGACCGCCGCGATGTCCCGGTTGGTCAGGACGCGGACGTCGTGGACGCCGTGCGCGTTCAGCGCGGTGACGGCTCCCCGCGCGGTGGCCCCGAACCCGATCACGACGGCGGTGAGACGTCGGCCGTAGTCCCCCGTGGAGCCGCAGAGCTGCAGGGCGTGGAGCACCGAGCAGTACCCGGCGAGCTCGTTGTTCTTGTGGAAGACGTGCAGGCCGAAGCCGCCGTCCTCCCGCCAGTGGTTCATCGCCTCCCAGGCGATCAGGGTCAGACGCTTGTCGATCGCGAGCTGCGTCAGGGCCTGGTCCTGCACACAGTGCGGCCAGCCCCAGAGCACCTGGCCGTCGCGGAGGTCGGCGAGGTCGGCGGCCAGGGGCTTCGGCAGGAGCACCACGTCGGACGTGGCGATGATCTCGTCACGGGTGGCCATCCCGGCGACGAGTGGCTCGAGGTCACGGTCGGGGACGCCGAACCGGTCCCCGTACCCCCGCTCCAGCACCATCCGTGCGCGCAGGTCCGGGTCGATGCGGCCGAGGTGGGCAGGGTGGATCGGCAGGCGACGTTCGTCGGCCTTCCGGGAGACAGCCAGCACCCCGAGCCGGAGCAGGTGGGGGGTCGGCGTGGTTTCGGTCATGGTGCACTGTACGGCGCGCCCGGCCTGCGACTCACGCGACGAGTGCGGCGCCCGCGATCCCGAGTTCGACCACGAGCACGAGTGACGACGCGATGACGAGCCGGAACAGGGCGCGGGTCGGCGGACCGGTGAGCACGAGCCGCACCCCGACCGCCGCGAGCACGACCACGACGACGGCACCGATGACCGCGAGCAACGCACCGGCTCCGCGGACCGGGTCGTCCCCGCCGAGCTGCCCGAGCAGCACCAGGACGGCAGCGACGACGAGCGAACCGAACGCCACGATCCCGGACGCGTGCAGCCCCAGGCGGTGCGGGAACCCGCGGACACCGGTGGCCGCGTCGTCGACCAGGTCGGGCAGGACGTTCGTGCAGTGGATCGCGACGCCGAACACCGCCCCGGTGGCGATCGCCCACGTCGCCGGCCACCCACCGTCGGGTCCGGCAGCGACCGCGACGACCGGCAGCAGCCCGAACGCGACGACGAACGGCGCGACCGAGGCCGCCGTCCGCTTCAGCCCCGCGTCGTAGGCCCACCCGGCCGCGACGAGGACCACGTGAGCGACGGCGGCGACCGGACCGAGGAACAGCGAGAGCACGACGGCGACACCGGCGGTCGCGAACGCGGCGGTCCGGACCGTGGTGACGGCGACGAGCCCGCGGGCGACGGGTTTGTCGCTCCGCCCGACGGCCCGGTCGCGGTCGGCGTCGATCCAGTCGTTGGCGAGCCCGATCGACAGCTGCCCGGCGACCACGGCGAGCGCCACCAGGACGACGACCCGGAACGGGTGCCCGACCGCGGTGGCGATGACCGCCGCCAGGACGGTGACGGTGACGGTGGGACCCGGGTGCGAGGACGCGAACAGCAGGCGGATGGTGGAGGGCCTGCGCGGAGAGGTCACCCGGCCAGCGTACGGAAGCGGTGGACGGCCGGTCCCGCTCCGTGGACATCCTGGATGGTGTCCGGCCCGACGCGGCCTAGGTTCCGAGCAGCGTCGACCCCGGCGCGGGAGGAACGACCATGACCACCACCACGAACACCCCGCCCGGCCGCACGGGCTTCCTGCGTCGGATGACGTTCGCCTGCGCCTGGGGTGAGGGCCTGGACGGCTTCGACCTGGGTGTCATCAGCGTCGCGCTCCCCGCGATCACCGTCGCGCTCGGGCTGGACCCCGTGCTCGCCGGGCTGATCGGGGCCAGTTCGCTGATCGGGATCTTCATCGGGGCGCCCCTCGCCGGGTGGCTGACCGACCGGTTCGGGCGGAGGCGGGTCTTCACGATCGACGTGCTCGCGTTCATCGTGCTCGGACTCGCGCAGGCGTTCGTCGCCGACGGGTGGCAACTGTTCGTCGTCCGGGTGCTGCTCGGGGTCGCGATCGGTGCCGAGTACGCGATCGGGGCCGCGATGCTCGCCGAGTTCGCGCCGGCGGCGGAC
Source organism: Curtobacterium sp. MCPF17_011 (assembly GCF_003234145.1). Taxonomy (NCBI): domain Bacteria; kingdom Bacillati; phylum Actinomycetota; class Actinomycetes; order Micrococcales; family Microbacteriaceae; genus Curtobacterium; species Curtobacterium sp. MCPF17_011. Next base: position 122,055 of record NZ_QKSK01000003.1, on the reverse strand, counting down.
CGCGGGCGACGTCTCTCCGGGCTGCTCGTCTGCTGGTACGGCGGGTACCTGATCGCCGTCGTCACCGCGTACGTGATGATCGACGCGTTCGACCTCAGCTGGCGGTGGGTGCTCGTCACGAGCGCCCTGCCCGCGGTGGTCACCGCGATCGCCCGGATCGGGTTCCCGGAGTCGCCGCGGTGGCTGCTGTCCCGCGGCCGGGTGGACGAGGCACGCGCGATCGTCACGGCGCACCTGGGCGGTGAGGCGTACTTCCGCGAGGAGCAGTACGCGGCCGAGGAGCAGCGCGCGGGCGGCTACCGGGTGCTGTTCTCGAAGGACAACCGGCAGCGGCTGGCGTTCATCTCGCTGTTCTGGGCGTGCAACGTCGCCCCGTACTTCGCGATCTTCACGTTCGCGCCGACGGTGCTCGACGCCCTGCGCCTGCAGAACGAGGCCGCGGGCACCATCACGGTCAACGCGATGGCTGCGGTCGGTGCGTTCGTCGGCATGCTCACGATCGAACGGCTCGGCCGTCGTCGCCAGCTCATCCCGCCGTTCTGGATCATGGCGGTCGCCCTGGCCGTGGTCGGGGTCTGGGGGTCGGCACCGGCCGTCGTGGTGGTGCTCTGCTTCGCGGTGTTCTCCTTCATGAACGCCGCCCAGGGCAACCTGACGGCGGTCTACCCGATCGAGGTGCTGCCGACCGAGGTCCGCTCCACCGGGGTCGGTTTCGCCGCCGCCTGCAGTCGGATCGGTGCTGCTGCCGGCACGTTCCTGCTGCCGGTCGGGATCTCGTCGATCGGCATCGGCGCGTGCATGCTCATCGCGGCGGCGGTGTGCGTCGCCGGCGGGATCCTGTCGCAGCTCATGGCACCGGAGACGACGGGTCGCGGTCTGCACGAGACGAGTACGCAGCCGCTGCGCCAGCAGGTGCCGACGGGTCGGTGACGGTCGGCTCGGTGACGGACGGCTCGGCGGCCGCGACCGGGGCTGCGACCGCCCCGGTGCGGCGGCGACGCCGTGCCCCGAGCAGACCGGAGGCCAGCGCGATCCCGGCGAGCACGACGAGCCCGCCGACCGGTTCGTTCCACCGCAGCGGCTCGCCGAGCACCAGGACGCCGAGCGCGACGCCGACGACCGGTGTCAGGTAGGTCACGGTGGAGGCGCGCCCCGCGCCCCATGCGCCGACCAACCGGGTGTTCCATGCGTAGGCCAGCCCGGTGCCGACGGCACCGAGCGCGACCATGGCGCCCACGACCCTCCAGTCCAGTTGCACCGGACCCGTGGCGACGACGGGCGCGACGACGAGCATCAGCCCGGCGGCCAGGGTGAGCTGCACCGTCGCGACAGTGGTCGGGTCGTACCCGCCGCCGACGCCGAAGCGGCGGAGCCACGCCAGGCCGACGCCGTAGGAGGCGGTCATGCCGAGCAACGCGACCTGCCCGGGGACACTCGCCAGCACCTGCGGATCGCCGAGGACGTCCCACGGTCCGACCAGGACCAGCACCCCGACGATGCCCAGGAGGATCCCGCCGACCTGCCGGCGGGTGAGCCGCTCGGTGGGGACCAGCACGGCCAACGCCAGCAGCGTCATGATCGGCGTCGTCGCGTTGTAGATGCTCGCGAGTCCCGATGGCACGGTCTGCTCCGCCCACGCCATCAGCGACGACGGCACCGCGTTGAGGAACACCGCGACGACGAGCAGGTGCCCCCAGACGCGCTTCTCGCGCGGCCAACGACGGCGTGTGACCAGGAGCACCACGACGAGCGTCAACGCACCGAGCACGGTGCGGACGGTGGCCACCTGTTGCGGTGCCAGACCGTCGAGCCCGATCTTCGCGAAGAAGAAGCTCGAGCCCCAGGTCAGGGCGACGAGCACGTAGAGGAGGGCGTTCATGTGGACTAGTCTCGGCACAGCACGCACATGCGGCAAACGCATGGACCTCATGTCGACATGAAGGACACGCATGACCGTCTCGCTCTCGCAGCTCCGCGCCTTCGTCGCCACCGTGGACGCCGGCTCGTTCACCACGGCGGCCGTGGTGCTCGGGGTCGGCCAGTCCGCCGTCTCCCACGCCGTGGCCGGGTTGGAACGCGAGGTCGGCGGTCCCGTGGTCCGCCGCGGCACGGCCGCCGTCCCGACCCCGCTGGGCGACCGTCTGCTGGCCCACGCCCGCAGCGTGCTCGCCTCCGTCGACGCCCTGGAGGCAGTGGTCCGGCCCGCCACGGCCCGCGGCACCGTGCGCCTGGCCGCCGTGCCGACCGTGTGCCAGGGACTGCTCCCCCGCCTGCGCGAACTCTGGTCGGTGACGCTGCCGGACGTCGACGTGCAGGTCTACGAGGGCGACGACGACGAGATGCCGGAGTGGCTCGAGGCCGGCACCGTCGACGCTGCCGTGCTCGTCGACCCGGTCACCGTCCCCGATGGCGGGGTCGTCGTGGCGACGGACGAGATGGCCGCCGTGGTCCGGCGCGACCACCCGCTCGCCGGAGCCGAGGCGCTGACGCTCGACGACCTCCACGACGACGGCCTGGTCGCCGGCGGCGGGGGTTGCGAGCACCAGATCCAGCGGATGCACGAGATCGCCGGGCAGCCTTTCCGGTACGCCCACCGCGTCCGGGAGATGAGCACCATGTTCGGGATGATCGAGCGCGGCGAAGGGGTGTCGATCGTGCCGACGCTCGGCCGCGTGATGCTGCCCGCCGGGCTCGTGATGCTGCCGGTGGCACCGCGGTACGAGCGGACCCTGGTGCTGTCCGGACCGTCGTCCCGGCCGTGGCACCCCTTGGCGCGGGCGCTCGTCGACGCGGTGTGAGCGGCATCCACGTCGACCCCGTCACCAGGCGCGCTCGGCAGGATGGGGTGATGTCGGAGACCTACGTCAAGACCTTCACCAGCCCGGACGAGGCCGCTGCCGAGGCGGCCGGACTGGAGTGGCTCGCCGAGGCGGAGGACGCCGGCGGCACCCGCGTCGCCCGGGTCCTGGCTCGTCCGCGCCCGACGGTGCTCGAACTCGAGTTCGTCTCCGACACGGCACCGTCGACCGCCCAGGCGGAGCGCTTCGGCCGCTCACTCGCCCACACCCACGCTGCCGGCGCGTCACACTGGGGAGCACCGTCACCCGGGTTCCCGGCGAACGGGCCGCTGCGGATGGGCCGCTCGCGGACACCGTTCGTCCCCGCGTCCGAGGCACCGGAGCGCTGGGGCGAGTTCTTCGCCGAGTACCGGATCCGTGACTACGTGCAGCGCATCGTCGACGCGGGCGGCTACGACCGGTCCGAGGCCGCGGTGTTCGAGCGCGTGTGCGACCGCCTGGAGGACGGCACGCTCGGCTCGCCGCAGCCCGCGCTGGTCGGGGACGGGCCCGCCCGGCTGCACGGTGACCTGTGGGCCGGGAACGTGCTGTGGCCGCGGGATGCGTCCGAGCCGACGGGCGCGGTGCTCATCGACGCGAACCCGCACGGCGGGCACGCCGAGACGGACCTGGCGTTGCTCGCACTGTTCGGGTTGCCCCGGCTGCAGACCGTCCTGGCCGCGTACGACGCCGAGTCGCGCCTGGCGCCCGGGTGGCAGGAGCGCGTCGAGCTGCACCAGCTCGCACCCCTGCTGTTGCACGTCCTGCTGTTCGGCGGCTCCTACACGGACGCGGCGCTCCGGGCAGCTCGCCGCTACGCCTGACACCGCGGTCGTCGGGCTCGCCGTCGTCGGGCTCGCCGTCGATCTCGCCTACGCTGGTCGGCGGTACCTCGCTGCAGGAGTCCTCGCGGCGACCGAACGGCCCCCTCGCGCTCACCAGCGACGCGAACGGCGGAGCCGCCCATGACCCGCGTGTTCCGCTGCGCGACCGAGCCACACCGATGAAAGGCACATCGCCGCCATGCCCGCTCCCCAGCACGCCCTCGACCTCAAGCAACCCGCACCGCTCAAGCGCGGAGCCCTGCGCGTCACTCCGCTCGGCGGACTCGGTGACGTCGGTCGGAACATGACGCTCTTCGAACACCGCGGCAAGTTGCTCGTCGTGGACTGCGGTGTGCTGTTCCCGGAAGAGACGCAGCCGGGCATCGACGTGATCCTCCCGGACTTCACCGCCGTGCGGGACCGCCTCGACCAGGTGGACGGCATCGTCCTCACGCACGGGCACGAGGACCACATCGGTGGGGTGCCGTACCTGCTGAAGGAACGCCCGGACATCCCGGTGATCGGCTCCAAGCTCACCCTCGCGTTCATCACCGCGAAGCTGCAGGAGCACGGCATCACCCCGGTGACGCACGAGGTCGCGGCGGGCGACCGGCACGCCGCCGGACCGTTCGACCTGGAGTTCGTCGCCGTCAACCACTCCATCCCGGACGGCCTGGCGGTCGCCATCCGCACCAGTGCCGGCACGGTGCTGCACACGGGTGACTTCAAGATGGACCAGTTCCCGCTGGACCACCGTCTGACCGACCTCAACGCCTTCGCCCGCCTCGGGGACGAAGGGGTCGACCTGTTCATGACGGACTCGACCAACGCCGAGGTCCCCGGCTTCACGACGGCCGAGCAGGAGATCGGTCCGGCGATCGACCGCGTGTTCCGCGAAGCACCGAAGCGCATCGTCGTGTCGAGCTTCGCCAGCCACGTGCACCGGATCCAGCAGGTCCTCGACGCCGCGAAGCGCCACGGCCGGAAGGTCGCCTTCGTCGGCCGGTCCATGGTCCGGAACATGGGCATCGCCGCCGACCTCGGCTACCTGCACATCCCGGACGGCCTGGTGGTCGACCTCAAGCAGCTCGGGAAGCTCCCCGACCACAAGAGCGTCCTGATCTGCACCGGTTCCCAGGGCGAGCCGATGGCCGCGCTGTCGCGGATGGCACGTCGCGAGCACATCATCAAGGTCGGCGAGGGCGACACGATCCTGCTGGCGAGCTCCCTGATCCCGGGCAACGAGAACGCGATCTACGGCGTCATCAACGGCCTCATCCGCTGGGGTGCCACGGTCGTGCACAAGGGCAACGCGAAGGTGCACGTGTCCGGTCACGCCAGCGCCGGCGAGCTGGTGTACTGCTACAACCTCGTCAAGCCGAAGAACGTCCTGCCCGTGCACGGCGAGTGGCGTCACCTCGTGGCGAACGCCGAGCTGGCGGTGCGGACCGGTGTCCCGGAGGACCGTGTCCTCGTCGTCGAGGACGGCGTCGTGGTCGACCTCGATCGTGGCAAGGCCCGCATCGCGGGGCGCATCCCGGCCCCGTACGTCTTCGTCGACGGATCGACCATCGGCGTGGCGACCGAGGCGGCGCTGAAGGACCGCCTGTCGCTCGCGGAAGAGGGCCACATCACGGTGCTCGGCATCTTCGACGAGGGCACGCAGCGGCTCGTCGACCCGGTCGAGTTCCTGCCGAAGGGCTTCGTCGAGGAAGCCGGCTGGATGACCCACGCCGAGCAGGTCGCGTCGAAGGCGATCGCCGAAGCCACCAGGCGGGGACACATCGACGGCGCCGCGGCGGAACACGCCATCGCCGAGGGGCTCGAGCGGTGGTTCCTCCGTCGACACCGCCGCACTCCGGTCATCACGGCGGTCGTCGTCGACGCCGACTGAGGTCGCTGGCCGGACGGCCCACGGCTGACAACACCGGACCCCGTCGAGCGGTTGCGCCGCCGGGGTCCGGTGCCGACCCGACTCCGCTCACCGGGGCTCTCACCGGTGGCGGGTCGGGTCGTTGACTTTCGGTTTACAGCGCTGTAAACATGGGCTGGCGCAATGGAGCGCGAGAGGGAGTGACCATGGTCATGAGCAGCACAACGGCACGGACGGCGCTGAGCCGCCGCGGGTTCCTGGCGGGCGCGGTCGGCGGACTCGGCCTCGGGACACTGGCGCTCGCCGGGTGTTCGGCCCCTTCCGCCGCCGGCACCGCTGCGGGTGGGACGACCCTGCGCTTCTACGAGCAGAAGCAGGAGGTCATCGCCTACTTCGACGACCTGCTCCGCCGCTTCGAGCGGGAGAACTCCGGCGTGCGCGTCGTGCACGACAGCACCGGCGCCATCGCCCCACAGTTCGTCCGCGGGGAGCCGGCAGACGTCGGATGCTTCAACGACAACCTCGAACTCGCGCGCTACATCGAGCGTGGCGTGCTCCGTGACCTGAGCGACCTGCCGTCGGCGGGCCGGGTCCGGGAGAGCATCGACGGCCTGACGAACCAGTACGCGAAGTACGAGGACCGCACGAGCGTGCTGCCGTTCTCGCTCGCGGCGGCCGGGGTCATCTACAACAAGCGGATCTTCGCCGAGCAGGGCCTGCCCGTGCCGACCACCTGGGACGAGTTCGTGGACGTCTGCACGGCGCTGCAGAAGGCCGACATCACCCCGGTGTACGCGACCGACCGGGACACCTGGACCCTCTGGCAGGGCCTGTTCGACTACTCGGTCGGGAGCCTCGTCGACACCGGCTCGTTCTTCCGGAAGATGAAGGCTCTCGGGACCGACGTCGGGCCGGATGCCGAGGTGTCGTTCGAGAAGGACTTCGCCCTGCCCATGGAGCGCGCGAAGACGATCTCGTCGTTCTTCAACCCCGACCACGCCACCCGCTCCTACGCGGACGGCAACCTCGCCTTCGGGCAGGGCAAGGCCGCGATGTACCTGCAGGGACCGTGGGCCCTCGGTCAGATCGCCCTGGTGGACGAGGAACTGCCGGTCGGCACGTTCGCCCTGCCCGTCTCGAACGACCCGGGCGACCGCAAGGCCCGGGTCAACATCGACCTCGGATTGTGGATCCCCACCACGACCCCGCACCTCGACCAGGCGCAGGAGCTCGTCGAGTTCCTCATGCAGCCGGACGTCATCAACGCCTACAACCGCGACAACCTGGCGTTCTCGACCACCGAGAACGCTCCCCCGCAGACCGACGAGCGACTCGAGGGGCTCCAGCAGTACGTCGACGACGGCGCCTTCTACCAGGGTGCCGGCACCTTCATCCCCACCTCCATCCCGCTCGGCAACTACCTGCAGACGGCCATCCGCGGCGGGGACTTCGACTCGATGCTGCGGCGGCTCGACACCGACTGGCGACGCCTCGCCGGACGCTCGGCGACGGTCTGACCGGCGCGACCAGCACCCGTCGGACCGAACCCGGAACCCAGGAGCGATCATGACCATGCAGACCCCACTGACCCCCGAGACGCAGGACCCGCGTCCCGGTCCCGCCACGGCAGCGACCCGGGTGCACCGACGCGTCGGCTCGCTGCACCGCACCGAGGGCATGTACTACCTGTTCCTCGTCCCCGCGCTCGTGCTGTTCACGGCGTTCGTCGTCGCCCCGGCGTGCGTGGGCATCTTCTACAGCTTCACCGACTACCTCGGGTTCGGGCAGTGGCACTTCCTGGGTCTGGCGAACTACCGCGCACTCGTGTCCGACCCGGCGATCCTCGGGTCCTACGGGTTCACGCTCGGCTTCGCGGTCGTGACGGTCATCGTCACCCAGGTGATCGCACTGACGCTCGCCGTCGCCCTGTCGAAGCGCGTCCGCTTCGCCGCCGGCCTGCGGTCGGTGTTCGTCATCCCGATGGTGGTGTCCGGGATCGTCGTCGCCTACGTCTTCAACTACATGTTCTCGAACACGCTGCCGGCGTTCGCCACCTCCGTCGGCTTCGGCCCGCTCGAGCAGAGCATCCTCGGTGACCCGAACCTGGCGTGGCTCGCCATCGTCGTGGTCTCCGCCTGGCAGACGATCCCCGGCGCCCTGCTCATCTACACGGCGGGACTGACCTCGATCCCGTCGGACGTCTACGAGGCCAGCTCGCTCGACGGCGCCGGCACGTGGACGCAGCTGCGGTCGATCACCCTGCCGCTCATCAGCGGGTTCATCGTGATCAACACGGTGCTCGGCGTGAAGGGCTACCTCGGCGCCTACGACGTCATCGTCGGCCTGACCAACGGCGGACCCGGTTCCGCGACGAGCAGTGTCGCGATGACGATCTTCACCGGCTTCACCAGCGGCGACTACGCCTACCAGATGGCCAACGCGACCGTCTTCTTCATCATCACCGTCCTCATCTCGGTCCTGCAGCTCGCAGTGACGCGCGGAAGGAACCTCCGACTCGCATGAGCGCCATCGACACCCGGTCCCCCGCGACCGCAGCCGCCCGCACCACCCCCGGTCAACCGCGTCGCCGCCGGCTCGACCGGGTGAACTGGCCGCTGACGGTCATCCTGGCGATCGCCTCGCTGAGCGTCCTCATCCCGCTGTACGTCACCGTCGCGATGGCGTTCAAGACGAGCGCGCAGGCCGTGGACGGGAACGCCCTGTCCCTGCCGCTGCCGTTCAACCCGGCGAGCTTCGCCGAGGCGTGGCAGCTCACGCGCTTCCCGATCTCGTTCTCGGTGTCGCTCGGCGTCGCCGCGCTCACCGTCGTCGCGACCCTGCTGCTCAGCTCGTTCGCGTCGTACGCGATCGTGCGGAACTGGCACCGCCGGTTCTTCCGCTGGTCGTTCGTCTACCTGCTCGCCGCGATGTTCCTGCCGTTCCCGGTGGTCGCCCTGCCGCAGATCAAGCTCACCGCGATGATCTCGCTGGACAACCCCGTCGGCGTCGCGATCCTGCACGCCATGTTCCAACTGTCGTTCAGTGTGCTGCTGTACTCGGCGTTCCTCCGGTCCATCCCCGTCGAGCTGGAGGAGAGCGCCCGCATCGACGGCGCCTCCACGTGGCAGATCTTCTGGCGCGTCATCCTGCCGCTGCTCGGGCCGATGAACGCCACCGTCGGCATCTTCGCGTTCCTCGCCAGCTGGAACGACTTCATGATGCCGTCGCTCATCACCGCCGACCCCGGACTGCAGACGTTGCCCGTCGTGCAGAACATCTTCCAGAGCCAGTTCGGCACGAACTACAACGTCGCCTTCGCCTCGTACCTGATGGCGATGGCACCGACGATCGTCGTCTACCTGTTCGCGCAGCGCTGGGTGATCAGCGGCGTGACGCAGGGCGCCATCAAGAGCTGAGCCGAGCCTCCAGACCGACCCCGGCCCGACCGGCCGAGACAGGACCACCACCCGTGACCACGTCGCCACTGCCCACCATCCGCCCGTTCCCCGGTTCCGACCCGGTCGCGTCCCCGGACGCGACCGTCACCGGCGACCACTGGCGGGTCACCGTCCTCCGCGACGGGCTGTTCCGGGTCGAGTGGAGCGAGGACGGCGGGTTCGAGGACCGCGCCTCGACCTTCGCGATCCGGCGACGGCTGGACGTCCCCGAGTACACCGTCATCCGCCGCGGCGAGGGGGTCGAGGTGACGACCGACCGCGCCACCCTGCGCTACGACGGTCGGCCCTTCTCCTCGGCCGGCCTGGTCGTCGAGACCTCCGGCCCCGACGCCAACCGGTGGCGGTACGGACAGGAGGCCCGTGACCTGGGTGGCACCGGACGCACCCTCGACGACGTGGACGGGCGGATGCCGCTCGAGTCCGGCATCCTGGCGCGCGACGGCATCGTCATGCTCGACGACAGCGAGTCGTTCCTGTTCGAGGACGACGGCTGGGTCGGCAGCCGGATCCCCGGCCGCCGGGACGTCAGCGTGTTCGCGTACGGGCGCGACTACGGCGAGGCACTGCGTGCCTTCCACGCCGTCTCCGGTGCGCCGACGCTGATGCCACGCTGGGCGCTCGGCAACTGGTGGAGCCGGTACCACCCGTACTCGGACAGCTCCTACCTGGCGCTGCTCGACCGGTTCGACGAGGAACGCCTGCCGTTCTCCGTCGCGGTCATCGACATGGACTGGCACCGGGTCGACTCCGTGCCGGCGCGCTTCGGCAACGGCTGGACCGGGTACTCGTGGGAGCCGTCGCTGTTCCCCGATCCGCAGGGCTTCCTCGCCGAACTCCACCGGCGTGGGATGCGCACCACGCTGAACCTGCACCCCGCCGACGGGGTCCGGGCCTTCGAGGACGCCTACCCCGCGATGGCCGAGGCGCTCGGCGTCGACCCCGACACCGAGCAGACGATCGGCTTCGACCCCACCGACCCGGACTTCCTCCGGGCGTACTTCGAGGTCCTGCACCGTCCGCTCGAGGAGCAGGGCGTCGACTTCTGGTGGATCGACTGGCAGCAGGGCCGGACGTCCTCCGTCCCGGGGGTGGACCCGCTCTGGGTGCTCAACCACTTCCACCTGTTGGACTCGGCCCGCGACGGTGGCGTCGGCATGACGTTCTCCCGCTACGCCGGACCGGGCAGCCACCGGTACGCCGTCGGCTTCTCCGGGGACGCCGTCGTCTCGTGGGCGTCGCTGGCGTTCCAACCGGAGTTCACCGCGACCGCCGCGAACATCGGGTACCCCTGGTGGAGCCACGACATCGGCGGCCACACCCGCGGGGTCCGGGACGACGAGCTCGCCACCCGGTGGGTGCAGTTCGGGGTGTTCTCCCCCGTCATGCGGCTGCACTCGGCGAACAACCCGTTCATCCGCAAGGAGCCCTGGGTGTTCCCCGCCGAGCCGCGGGCCGCGATGGGCGACGCGCTGCGTTTCCGGCACCGCCTCGTGCCGTACCTGCACACGATGAACCACCTCGCCGCTGCCGGCACACCGCTGGTCCGACCGATGTACCACCTGGAACCGCACCGGGACGAGGCCTACCGCGTCCCGAACGAGTACGCCTTCGGCACCGAGCTCGTCGTCGCGCCGATCGTCGAACCGCGCGACCCCGTGACCCTGCGCGGTCACGCCCGGGCCTGGCTGCCGGCGGGGACCTGGACGGACGTCTTCACGGGCACCACCTACGCCGGCGACCGGTTCGTGGACCTGCACCGGAGCCTCGAGACCATCCCCGTGCTGCTCCGTGCCGGCGGGATCCTGCCGCTCGCCGCACCCGACGAGGTCGACGCGACCGTCAACCCGGCGGCCCTCGAGGTGCTCGTCGCGCCCGGGGCCTCCGGGTCGTTCACGCTCGTGGAGGACCGCGAGGGGCCCGAGGACCCGGACGGCGGCGTCTGCCGGACGACGCTGACCTGGGACCGGAGCACGGCCTCCTTCCGGATCGACCCGGCGGACGGCGACGTCGACAGCGTGCCCGTCCAGCGACGGTGGCGGATCACGTTCCTCGGCTCGCCCGCGAACGGGCAAGAGGTGCAGGTCCTCGCGGCCGACCGCTTCTCCGTGGACCTGGACGTCGTGACGGACGAGGGTGCGACGCTCACCCTCGCCGGCGCGCCGACCGTCGGAGTCGACGCCCGGGACGCCGCCCGGCAGCTGCTGGAGAGCGCCCAGGCGGGGAACGCCGAGAAGCTCACCGCGTGGGAGGTCGTGGACCGGGACGTCCCGCGATCCGACCGACTCGTGGAGCTGGAGACCGTCGGGCTGCCCGGCTCGCTCCGGAGCGCGCTCGTGGAGCTGCTCGGGAGCGTGCACCCGGAGGGGCGCTGACGGTCCGACCGCAACGCGCGACCTCGGCGGCATCTCGCAGCGGTACTCCGTTGCGGGACGCCGCCGACGTTGCGTTCCGCGGTGGGTTCAGCCGCACCGCCTAGCCTGGGCCGATGACGGACGAGCAGGCGGGCACCCCGGTCCTCGCGTTCTTCGACGTGGACAACACCCTGATCCACGGCGCGAGCGCGTTCCACCTGGTGCGCGGGCTCCGTGCCGCCGGACTCATCACGATGCGGGACATCGTCAGCGCCGGGTGGAAGCACGCGCGCTTCAAGGTCCGCGGCGAGAACGACCGGCACCTGGCCTCCGCCCAGACCCGCGGGCTCGAGGTGATCACGGGCATCACCGTCGCCGACATGGCGAAGCTGTCCGACGACGTCTACGTCCGCCACACCGCTGCGACGGTGTGGCCGGAGACCGCCGCACTCGCGCAGGAGCACCTGGCGAAGGGCCACGAGGTGTGGCTCGTGACCGCGACACCGACGTTCCTGGCAGAGGTGATCGCCCGCAGCCTCGGGCTCACCGGTGCGCTCGGCAGCGTCTTCGAGACCAGTGACGGCGCCTACACCGGCCGCCTCGAGGGTGCGTTCCTGCACGGCGAGCACAAGGCCGTCGCTGCCCGTCGGCTGCTCACCGACACCGGGGCCGACCCCGCCGCGTGCTGGGCGTACTCCGACTCCCGCCACGACATCCCGCTGCTGTCGCTCGTCGGGCACCCGGTCGTGGTGAACCCGGACCAGGGGCTCGCCGCGCATGCTCGTGCCTCCGGCTGGCCGTCCATGCGACTGCAGCGGGCGAGCATCCGGGAGGCCCGTCGCCGGGTCCGACGGGACGCCGCGACCGCAGGCGGTACGCCCGGCACCTGAGCCCGTCGAGCGGGTCCGATCGCCGACCGGTAGCGGTCAGTCGACCGACCCGTCGGGGTACGGTGCGCTCTCCCCCACCAGGATCCGGTGCCCGACGGTCACGGCGCGCCCCTCCCCGGGACGCCCGGCGATCCGCTCCTGCAGGCGGTCCAGGGCGGCCTCGGCGAGCGCCACGGTGTCCGGCGCGACCGACGTCAGGCTCGGGACCAGACTGGCGGCGAGGCCGATCGCGTCCCACCCGACGACGGCGATGTCCCGCGGTGCTTCGAGTCCGCGCAGGCGCATCGCCCGGAGCGCACCGACGGCAGCGAGGTCGTCACGGCACAGCAGCCCGTCGATGGACAGGCCGGCGTCGAGCGCCTGCCCGAACGCGTGCTCGGCCCCGCGGGCGTCGCCGACCTCGCGCGCGACGCAGAGCGACGCGTCGAACGGCAGGCCGGCCGCGGTCAGGCCGTCGCGGTACCCCTCCAGGCGGAAGGCGGAGGTGCGGGACTGCTCGCCGACCTCGTGTCCGAGGAACCCGATGCGCCGACGTCCGAGGGCGGCGAGGTGGGCGACGGCCTCGGACGCCGCGAGCACGTTGTCGATCGCCACGAGGTCGCTTCCCGGTGGCCGGACGTCCTCGCCGAGGAACACGACGGCGGTGTCCCCGCGGGCGCTGTCGATCTCGGTCGGCGTGAGGACCTGGGGGTGGATGACGACCCCGTCGACGACGCCGGCTTCGCGTCCGCGGACGGCGGAGAGCTCGCCGCCGGGTGCACCCGCCGTCTCCTCGAGCAGGAGCTGGTAGCCGCGGTCGGCGCAGACGCGCGAGAAGACGTGCGCGAGTTCGGCGAAGTACGGTCGCCGGAGGTCGGGGAACGCGAAGGCGAGCATGTTCGTGCGACCGGTCGCCAGGCTGCGGCCGGAGACGTTCGGCCGGTAGCCGAGGGCGTCGATCGACTGCTGCACCCGGGTCCGCATGGCGTCGCTGACGTGCCGGTAGCCGCGCACCACGTTGGACACGGTCTTCATCGAGACGCCGGCGTGCTCCGCGACGTCCTGCAACGTGACCTGGCCCACGCGCTCACCGTACCGCGGCCGTGCGACGTGCACCCGCCGCGACCCGGGTCGTTGACGGCTGGTTTACAGCGCTGTAAATTGCTCGACCATGAGCACCGTCGCTTCTCCGGCCCCCGTCGTCATCCCCGACGTCCCCCTCGCGAGCCGACAGGACGGCCGCTACCCCCGGCCACAGATGCTGCGGCACCACTGGACCGACCTCAGCGGCACCTGGTCCTTCCGACACGACGATGCCGACACCGGAGCGGACTCGGGATGGACCACGGGCCTCCCGGACCCACTCGAGATCACGGTGCCGTTCCCGCCGGAGTCGACTGCTTCCGGCATCGGCGATCCGGGGTTCCACCCCGTCGTCTGGTACGCCCGGACCATCCGCCGGGCAGAACTGGACGCCGCGGGTCACGGGCCCGAGCGGCCGCGCCTGCTGCTGCACTTCGGCGCCGTCGACCACCGGGCGCAGGTCTGGATCGACGGCCGGTTCGTCGGCGAGCACGAGGGCGGCCACACCCCGTTCTCGTTCGACGTCACCGCCCTGCTGGCCGACCCCGGCGAGGACGCCACTCCGGCCGAGCACCTCCTCGTCGTCCGCGCCGAGGACGACCCCCTCGACGTGACGCAGCCGCGCGGCAAGCAGGACTGGCACGAGGACGCGCACGCCATCTGGTACCGACGCACGACCGGCATCTGGCAGCCGGTCTGGCTGGAGGCCGTGCCCACCACCGCGATCAGCACCCTCCGGTGGACCCCGGCCGGACCCACGGCCGTTGACCTGACCGTCCGGTTCCGTGGGCGCGTCCCCGCCGGCGCCCGCCTCCGCGTCGCCCTGCGGTTCGACGAGCGCGACGAGGACCTCGGCACCACCGACTTCGACGCCACCGCCAGCCGCCCCACCCTCGACGTCACCGTGCCCGTCGCCCGGCAGCGGAACGGCCAGGCCGAGGACGAGCTCACCTGGTCCCCGGAGCACCCGCGCCTCGTCGACGCCGTGCTCACCCTGGTCGACGACGCCGGTCAGGTGCTCGACAGGGTCTCGAGCTACCTCGGGATGCGCAGCGTCGGTGTCGGCGGCGGGCGGTTCCTGCTCAACCGCCAGCCGTACCCGGTGCGGAGCGTCCTCGACCAGGCGTTCTGGCCGGAGTCACACCTGGCCGCCCCGCACCCGCTCGCACACCGGCAGGAGGTCGAGCTCATCAAGGCCCTGGGCTTCAACGCGGCCCGGATGCACCAGAAGATCGAGGACCCCCGGTTCCTGCACTGGGCCGACCGGCTGGGCATCCTGGTCTGGGGTGAGGCACCGGCCGCGTACGAGTTCTCCCCCACCGCCGTGCGGCTGCTGACCGCCGAGTGGACGGCCGCCGTCGAACGGGACGCCTCGCACCCGTCGATCGTCACCTGGGTGCCGTTCAACGAGTCGTGGGGCATCCAGCACGTCGTCTCCGACCCGGCGCAGCAGGCGTACGCCCGGGCACTCGTCGACCTGACCCGGGCCCTCGACCCGTCGCGACCGGTGATCGGCAACGACGGGTGGGAGCAGCAGGACACCGACGTCGTGACGATCCACGACTACGAGGGCGACGGCGACGTCCTGGCCCGCACCTACGCCGACGACGCGGCCCGGACGCGTGCACTGGACGGGCTCGCGCCGTCCGGCCACCCGCAGTTCGTCGGCGGCGCGCTCGACCGCGGACAGCCGGTGATGCTCACCGAGTTCGGCGGGGTCCGGCACCAGTCCGGTGGTCGACGCGAGGAGGGCTGGGGCTACACGACCGCCGTCGACGGGGACGACTGGGTCGGCCGTATCACCGCGCTGCACGACGCCGTCCGGGCCAGCACCTTCCTGGCGGGGTCCTGCTGGACGCAGCTGACCGACACCATGCAGGAGACGAACGGGCTGCTCAACGCGGACCGGTCACCGAAGGTCCCGATCGAGCAGATCCGCCGGGCGGTCACCGGGGAGTGACGGGAGGGCCGCCACGTCACGGCACATCCGCATGTGTCGACTCCCAGGAGCACGAGCGACGATCTCCTGTGCCGTGCACGGCCACGAGGGACCCTCCCTCCGTCGCAGCAGGTCGCGGACCACCCCTGCGCAACGGATCGGACACCCATGGCTCTCTCGAACCTCCCGTACGACGACCGAGCGATCGTGGACGGCATCAAGGGCGTCGCCGTCCACGCCGAGCAGATCAGTCAGGTCGCGGTGAACTTCATCGCGGACGACCTCAGTGACGGCACGACCGCGACGGTCACCGCCACGATGACCTGGGTCATCAGCTCAGCAGACGCCGTCCGACTGCTGGACGCAGCACGGCCGACGGGTCCGCTCCCCCAGACACACGACACGCGCACTCCGGATGGTTTCGCCGTCGGTGATCCCGAGCACGACATGGGTCCGCTGTGGTCGGACGCCGACTAGCGAGCCGGGCCGCACCACCGACCGGACCGAGCACCACCACCTGAGAGAAGAGCCCCATGGGTTACTTGACCTACGACGGTCAGACTGCCGAGATCCAGATGGACGACCGGACCCTCGCGCACCTCCAGATCGTCATCATCAGCAAGTTGCGACGCCAGGAGAGTTTCGCGTTCTCCTGGAAGGAGCCCGTCGCGAAAGGAGACGGTCGCAGCACCATCTGGATCTTCCCGACCGTCAGCCTGCGGTTCAAGTTCGAGGGCAGCAGGCCTCCGGCGGTGAACGAGGCGTGGATCGACGTCCTGAAACGGTCGATCAACAGCAACGGTGGGCTCCAGATCGTACCCGAACCGATCGGTTCAGCCGCTGCTCCCGGAAGTGCCACGGCGACCCGACCGTGACCGCGACGGTCACCTCCGGAGTGTGGTCCGCGGGTACTCCCCGTGGGCGATCCGGTAGGCGGCGGAGAACCGACCGAGGTGCGCGAAGCCCCACCGACGTGCAACGTCCTGCACCGTCGTCGTCGAGGACTCCAGTTGCAGCAGCTCCCGCCGGACCTGGTCGAGCCGCACGTGCTGCAGGTACCGCATCGGTGTCTGGCCGAGGCCGCGTTGGAACGCCTCCTGGATCGCACGCACGCTGAGACCCGCGGCGTCCGCGATGTCGGCGACGGTCATCGGGTCGGCGACGTGCTCGTGGATGTACTCGACGGCTGCGCGGAGGCGGGCTCGCCGGGGCAGGAGCACCTCGGGAGGCAGAGCGAGCACCGTCGGCGGGTACATCCGGAGGAACGCTGCCGCGGTGCCGCGGGTGAGGGTGTGCCAGAGCAGCGTGTCGACGCCGCCGACCTTCAGCTCACGGGAGAGCAGCGCGAGACTGTTGCGCCACCGGGCCACGGCACCCGGGTCGAGCGTGCGGAGATGATCGAGGCCCAGATCGGCGACCTGCCCGGTGTGGAACAGTTCATCGGCGACGGCGTGCACCAGCCGCTTCGACATGTGCGCGACGCGCTGGTCGTACTCCTCGTACTCGAAGACGAACTCCCGTGCAGTCGGGAACAGCATCGGCACGTCCCCGGACATCGGTACCCGGTCCTGGAGCACGTCCGGGACGCCGCGCCCGGCGGTCAGCCACTGGACGATGTACTCGTCGGAAGCCGGGATGGTGCCGCGGATGCGCCCGCTGATCTGAGAGCGACGAAGGGTCACATCGGCGTCACCGATGGCGGAGTACCGGTAGCTGAAGGGCCGTTCCGTCGCCCGCGCAGCCCATCCCCGACCGGAGTACAGGCCACTGAGGTCGAGGACCGCCGCGTCGGGCGCGTCCCCGGCGGCCTCGATGCGGACGGCAACGGGCGTCTCGGTCCTGGTCGAGGAGCGAGTGGAACGATCATCGATGGAGGTCATCCCGGGTCCTCTCGGTCACGTGCCGCTCGGACGCCGAACGCACATCATGGACGATAGGCGAGCAGATGCCCCTCGAACAGGGCTTGACGGTGGCGGCTCGTACGGGTAAGCGAGACCGTCGACCGCGCCGATGGTCAGATGATGCGCTTCATCGAGAAGTCGTACTCGGGAGCGAGCCCTCGGCTGACCCACTCCACGTCGGCCCGGGCGAGCGCGCCCTCGCCCCAGCGGAGGCGTGCAGACGCATCAGCGTACGAGTGCATCCCCCGGTGCCCTTCGGGACGCTGACACCGCCGCGTCGCCGCGCGTGATGAACACTGTTGCCTGACGATGAAGACGTGGCCGTTGCCCCACACATCTCCATCATCGTCACGCCCGATCACCGTCGGAAGCGGTCCGCGCAACCCGGATCAGCCAGCGGAGCACCGGCTGGTGGGACGCCGCGACGGTCGCTACTGTCGTCTCGTGCACCCGATCCACCTGCACCACGACGAACCCGACACGCTGAGCCCTGCCACGGCGGCAGCGTTCGATGCGGACGTCCCCGGCGTGGCCGTCGCGCCGAGCGGCGAGTTCCTGCCCGGTGCCGCGCTGCCGTCGACCGTGGTGCACGAGACGGAACGCGAACGCGACGAGCGCAGCCCGGTCTCGTAGCGCGCACCACGTGCGGGACCCAGCGGAGGGGCGGTCCGCCTGGTTCCACTGACGACCGGGAGCCCCCTCCTCCGCAGGTCAGCCCAGTCCGCTGACCGACAGCACCGCGACCCGCTCGCGCCCACGCGCTCCGGCACTGGCGAACGGTGCGCCGCGGACCAACTGGGTCTGGACGACGTCGACGGTGTTGCACATCAGGTCGCGGAACGGCGGTATCCACTGCTGCTCGCGGTGGTTCCTGGACGTCGCCGGCGCGAGACCGGGATGTGTCTCGTGCCGGGTCATGACGCCTCCCCGGTCTGCGGTGCTCGGTGCGCGCCCATGACGCCTCCCTGGTCTCCGCACCACACCCTGTCGCGGTGCTGCTCGTGACCGAACGGTACGTCGGGATCCGCACGGCGAGCACGCCGGTCCGGCCATCCGCGGATCGCGCACACAGTGGCCGCGCACGGCGGATGGCACCGGCACTGGCACTGGCACGGATCGGACGAGACCCGCTCAGCTGGCCGTCGTCGATCCGTTCCCGGTCGCTTCGTAGTGCCGAGCGCCACCGGTGACCCCCGCGAAGCGGAACGGCGCCGCCGTCACCCGGGGACGCTCGACGTCCTCGCTCGTCGCGGCACCGGCAGCGTGCAACTCGCGGTAGGCCTCGACCGACAGCGGCACCCGGGCCGCCAACAACTCGGTGACCCGTCGGTCCCGGCGGTGGTCGCGGTAGCCGTCGCGCACGACGCCCGTCATGAGCTCGCCGACGCTGCCGGAACCGTAGCTGAACATGCCGATGCGGGCACCGGCCAGGTCGTCGTCCAGGTCGAGCAGGGCACCGAGGGCGATCCAGAGCGACGCCGTGTACGTGTTGCCGGTCTGGCGGTTGTAGGTGAAACCGACGGCGAGCTCGGTCTCCTCGAACGGGACGTCGACGTGCTGGGCGAGCTTCCGGTGCGCCTTGATCGCCATCTTCGTGAACGGCTGGTGGTGGACGAAGCGGTCGATCGCCTCGATGCCGGGGCCACCTCGCGAGGCCAGGTCGTCCCAGGCTCCGATGAAGGCGTCGACGTACGCGGTGACCGACAGCCGGCCGTCGACCAGCGCGGTGGAGCGGTCGTTCGGCCGCCAGAAGTCGTCGACGTCCGCCGTGAACAGGCCGGACTGCGGCTCGAGTTCGATCAGGTCCGGGTCGGCGGCGATGAGCATGGCGACCGCACCGGCACCCTGCGTCGGCTCGGCGGCGGTCTCCACGTCGTAGCGGGCGACGTCGGCGGCGATGACGAGCACGCGCTCGCGCGGGTCGCGTGCGATGATGCCGAGGGCCATCTGCACCGCGGCGGTCCCGCCGTAGCAGGCCTGCTTCAGCTCGACGACGCGGACGTTGCGCGGCAGACCGAGCAGTCCGTGCACGTACACGCCGGCGGCCTTCGACTGGTCGACCCCGGACTCGGTGGCGAACAGCACGGTCCGGATGCCGTCGACCCCGTGGCGGTCCAGCACCTCCTTCGCGGCGGCGGCACCCATCGTGACGATGTCCTCGTCCGGGGCGGGCACGCTGAACGCGTCCTGCCCGATGCCGACGTGGTACTTCGCCGGATCGACACCGTTCACGGCGGCGAGGTCGTCGAGGTCGAGCACGTGGTGCCCCGTCGCGATGGCGAGGTCGTGGATGCCCAGTGCGAGTGGGTGCCGGGCGGTCATGCCGAGGCTCCTTCGGGTCGGTGTCCGCGGCGTTCCATGGCGACGTGGGCCGCCATCAGCTCGCCCGGGTTCGTCTGGGCGGCGAGCAGCGAGAGTTCCCCGCACAGCACGGTGGCGGCGCAGAGTGCGGCCAGACGGCGGGCGTTGGCACCGGGCTCGCGGTCCTCCCGGCAGCCGAGGCGCACCAGGGCGTCCTCCACCACCGGCAGGTCGTTGCCCTTGCCGTTGCCGACGGTGCCGACGATCAGGTGCGGCAGCGAGCACGAGAAGTACAGGTCGTCGCCGCGGGCCTGGGCGAGCGTGATGCCCTGGGAGCCCTCGACGATGTTCGCGGCGTCCTGTCCGGTGGCCAGGTAGAAGCCGAGCAGCATGTTGGCGTAGTGCGCGTTCGCCGAGCGCAGCGCCCCGGCGATGGTGGAGCCGACCAGGTTCTTCGCGGTGTTCAGCTCGACGATCCGCTCCGTGGACGAGCGCAGGCGCTTCTCCACGATCTCGCCCGGGATCACGATCTCGGCGATGGTGTTCCGGCCACGACCGCGGATGCCGTTCACCGCGGTCGCCTTCTTGTCGGAGCAGAAGTTGCCGGAGATCGACACGTACCGCAGCTCCGGCTCCCACGCCAGGATCGCGGGCAGCAGCGTGTCCGCGGCCTGCGTCACCATGTTGTGCCCGGACGCGTCGCCGGTGGTGAACGCGAAGCGCAGGAACAGCAGGTCCCCGACGATCTCCGGGTGCACCTCGATGAGCTTCGCGAACCGGCTCTGCCCGACGACGATGGCCTCGAGTTCGGCCTGGCGCGCCAGGATCCGGCCGGCGGAGATGTGCGCGGCGGCGGCGCTGGCGGCACGGACGACGACCGACCGGGTCATCCGCTCGTCGACGACCGTCGAGACGATGCCGCCCTCGATCATGCGGGAGATCCGGGCGCCACGGCCGACGGACGGCCAGAGCGGCGATTCGTACGTGGCGAGGGGCACCTCGTGCTCACCCTCGACGGCGTTGCCGCTGACGCGGATCGGTCCGACCCACTTCGTGGGGATCGGGGTCTGCAGGTCGGTCATCGCGTGGTCCCTTCCTCGGGTTGCACCGCGACGCTGAGGTGCCTGATGTCGTGCGCCTCCCAGGCGCGGAAGATGTCGGCCGTGTCACTGTCCGCGGGGACGAGTGCGATGCCGCAGTCGCCGCCGCCGGCGCCGGAGGGCTTCGCCGCACCACCGGCGGCCTCGACGACGTCGCAGAGGGTCGCCAGCCGCGGGGTCTCGATCTGCGACCCGACGGACGTCCCGAGGTCCTGCAGCAGCCCGCGCGCGCGTCGGAGCGCGCCGAGCGCGCGATCCGCGTCGCCGGTCCGGAGGCCCGTGGTCAGGTCGTCCACGCAGGCCTGGCTGGCATCGAGGAACGCCGCGTAGTCGCCGTCACGGTGTCGGCGGACGACGCCGACGAGCTTCGTGGTGGACGCCGGCGAACCGGTCCAGCCGACCAATAGGCGCAGGTCGGTCGGGGCGGGCAGGTGCTCGACGTCGAAGCCGGCCCAGGCCTCGTCGTCGTCGAGGATCGACGAGACCGAGCGCTCGTCGAGCAGGCCGGCCAGGACCTCGCGGTCCGGCGCGCTGTAGCGGAGCCAGCCGCCGAACGTGCTCGCGGCGAGGTCGCCGCCGGAGGCACGCGGTGCGACACGGATCGTCGCGAGCAGCGCCACCATGAAGCGTCGGCGCTGCGAGAGTCCGAGGCCGTAGAAGCGGTCGAGGGCCCCGACGGTCGCCACGGTCACCGCGGCGGAGGACCCGAGACCGAACTTCCGGCCGCTGGCGTCGTCGAGCTGGCTCTCGATGCGCAGGTCGTGGAACCGCGGCGCGATCCCGAGCTCCGCACGGAGCTTCTCGACCAGGTCGATCGTCGCCATCACGTAGTCGTAGGGGTGGTGCTCGCGGTCGAGCGCCAGGCCGTCCTCGGCCCGGGTCCAGGTCAGCGGGAGGTTGCCGTACTCCTCGGAGTGCACGCTGCCGGCGCCGTGGCCCTCGCTCACGCGTGCGGTGATCGCCCGGTCGAGGGCGATGAGCACCGACGGCTGTCCGGGCTCGACGACGGCGTACTCGCCCGCCACGAACAGCTTGCCGTGGGCTCGGAACTCGATCACGCGGTGCTCTCCTCTGCCTCGGGGTTCTCCCCCGTGCCTTCGGAGCGGACCAGCCCTGCGGCTGGTCCGGTGCCGGACTCGATGACGGCTCCGAACCCGTCCAGGGCCGCCGCCACGCGGGCACGGTCCTCCGGACGGCAGAGCACGACGACGTTCGGGCCGGCATCCGCGGTGGCGTACGCCTCGAGCCCCTCGCCACGCATCGCGGCGACGGCGTCGAACACCGCGACGCTCCGGCTGTTCAGGTAGCGGATCGGGGGGAACGCGCCCTCGATCGTGGCGTGCATGCGGAGCGCGTTGCTCTCGGTGAGCTGGCCGATCCGGGTGAAGTTCCCGGCGGCACACGCGGCGAGCATGTCGTCCACGGTGACGGTCGTCGAGCTCACCCAGGCCGGGTAGAACGGCGAGGTCGCGATCGTGCGGCGCATGGCCTCCCGTGAGCCGATCTCCTTCGGGCCGTCGTCGATCGTGACGACCACCATGGCCATCGGCGGCGCGGGGACGGTCTCGGCGAACGAGGCCTGGTCGTCGCCGGCGTGCCACACCGACACCCCGCCGGGGATCGACCGGGTGGCCGAACCGGAGCCGCGTCGGGCGAGCCGAGAGAGGTCGCGCGGCGACAGGTCGAGGCCGTACGCGTCGGCGGCGGCGACCGCGAGGGCGGCGAAGCCCGACGCGCTCGAGGCCAGTCCGGCGCCGGTGGGCACGGTGTTCTCCGAGACGACGACGGCGCGGGCGTCGGATCCGGCCAGCTCGCGGACCCGGTCCAGGAAGCGCTCGACCCGCACCAGTGCGCCGTCGTCGACGACGCGGCCGTTCAACGTGAAGGCGTCGTGCTCCCGCTGGTCGGCCAGGGTCACCGAGGTCGTGGTGGGGAAGACGTCGAGGCCCATCGAGACGCTGCCGGTGGCCGGCAGCGCGAGGTCGGCGTCCGCCTTGCCCCAGTACTTCACGAGCGCGATGTTGGGGTGCGCGACGGCGGTGGAGGTCATCAGGCACGGGCTCCGATCGAGGTGGTCCAGGTGGCGGTCGCGCCGGCGCTGCGCAGTGCGGTCGCGATGCGGACGGCGTGCTCGTCGTCGGCGGCGAGCGTCAGGACGCATCCGCCGCGGCCACCGCCGGTGAGCTTCGCGCCCAGGGCGTCCGCCTTCCGTGCGGCGCCGACGAGCCGGTCGAGGTCCGCACTCGACACGTCGAGGGTGGTGAGCAGTTCGTGCGCGGCGTCCATGGTGGCACCCAGGGCCTGGGCGTCGCCGTCGCCGAGTGTCCCCCGCGCGGTCGTGGCGAGCGAGCCGATCCGGTCCAGGACGGCGTCGACCGCGGCGGGGGCGCGGTCGTGGCGACCGCGGACGGCGGCGACGGCTTCGCGGGTGTGGCCCGGCACGCCAGTGTCGGCGACGACGAAGACGAACCGACCGGTGACCTGCACGGGCTCGATGACGCCGTCCGCGAACCAGACCGGCTCCGTGGCCACGACCCCGCGCGCGTCGAGTCCCGACGGGCGGCCGTGGGCGACGCGCTCGCACTCCTGGATGAGCTCGTGGTGGCTGTCCGTGTCGAGCGCGACGCCGAACACGTCCGCGACGGCAGCGGTCACGGCGGCGGCGACGGCCGCGCTCGAGCCCATCCCTCGCGCGGTGGGGACCTGGCTGTCGACGAGCACGTGGAGCGGGGTGCCCTCGGCGTCGGCGTGGCCGTGCCGGGCCAGGTGTCGGAGCGTCGCGGTGACCGCGGTGACGGTCGGGAGCACGGCGGCGGGCGCGAGTCCGAGCGGCCCGGTGTGCACCGTCGACTCGAGCGTGTGCTCATCAGCGGCCGGCAGCGGGCTCGCGGTGGCGGTCACCCGGACGTCGGTCACCGGCAGGACGAGGGCGGGTGCGCCGTAGACCACGGCGTGTTCGCCGATCAGGATCGTCTTGCCGTGGGACGCCGAGGAGCCGACTCGCGGGATCGCTGGGGTCGTCGTCGGTGCGGAGGCTGGGTCGTTGCTGGTCATCGTCGGTCCGGCCAGCCTAACCGGCCCCGGCGACGCCCGCCCTGCCTGGACATCCACCCCACTCGGTTGTGCGCAACCCGATGGCGTGCAACAGTGGTGGACATGTCGGTGACCGACGAGATGGTGTGCTTCTCCCTCTACGCAGCGACCCGGGCGACGACCCAGGCGTACCGCACGCTGCTCGAGCCGTGGGGCCTCACCTACCCGCAGTACCTGGTCCTCGTGACCCTGTGGGTCGAGGGTGACCAGACGGTCTCGAGCCTGGGCGACCACCTGCAGCTCGACTCCGGCACGCTCTCCCCGCTCCTCAAGCGGATGGAGCAGGCCGACCTGGTCCATCGTGAACGCCGCAGCACCGACGAGCGAGTCGTGACCGTCACGCCCGGGGAGCGCGGGCTCGCCCTGCGCACCGAACTCGCCCACGTGCCGGCGCGCATCGCCGCCGGCACCGGCCTCGCCGACGAGCAGTCGGCCACCGAACTCATCGCGACCCTGCACCGCCTCACCGAGACGATGCACCGAGCGGCGGCAGCGCCCGCCCCGGTCGCGGACTGACCAGACAGACCCACGAAGGAAGGAACCCCACATGGACGTCCTCTACACCGCAGAAGCCCTCTCCACCGGAGAAGGCCGCAACGGCAAGGTCCAGATCAGCAACAGCACGCTCGAGCTGGACATGGCCGTCCCCGAGGAGATGGGCGGCTCCGGCGCCGGCGCCAACCCCGAGCAGCTCTTCGCCGCCGGGTACGCCGCGTGCTTCCACTCCGCGCTGCAGGGCGTGGCCCGTGCGCAGAAGGTCAAGGTCACGGACTCCTCCGTCGGCGGTCGCGTCCAGATCGGCCCGAACGGCCAGGGCGGCTTCCAGCTCGCCGTCATGCTCGAGGTCGTCATCCCGGGCATGGACCACGACCAGGCCCAGGCCCTTGCGGACGCCGCACACCAGGTGTGCCCGTACTCGAACGCGACGCGCGGCAACATCGACGTCACGATCACCGTCTCGGAGGACTGAACCGATGGCAGACCAGAACACGATGCGCGCCGTCGTCCACCCGGAGTTCGGCGAGCCCGCCGACGTCCTGACCGTCGAGCAGCGTCCCGTCCCCACCCCGGGCGTCGGCCAGGTCCTGGTCCGGACCGTGCTCTCCCCGATCCACAACCACGACCTGTGGACGATCCGCGGCACCTACGGCTTCAAGCCCGACCTGCCCGCCCAGTCCGGCACCGAGGCGCTCGGCGTCGTCGAGTCCCTGGGCGAGGGCGTCACGAACCTGACCGTCGGCCAGCGGGTCGCCGGTGGCACGTTCGGTGTCTGGGCGGAGTACTACGTCGCCGACGCGGCCGGGCTCATCCCGGTGCCGGACGCGATGCCCGACGAGTCCGCCGCCCAGCTCGTCTCGATGCCGTTCAGCGCGATCAGCCTGCTGCACTCGCTCGACCTGCACGAGGGTGACTGGCTCATCCAGAACGCGGCGAACGGTGCCGTCGGCCGCATGGTCGCGCAGCTCGGTGCCGCGCGCGGCATCAACGTCATCGGCCTGGTGCGTCGCGCCGCCGGTGTCGACGAGCTCCGCGAGCAGGGCATCGAGCGCATCGTCGCCACCGACGCGGACGACTGGCGCGACCAGGTGACCGCCATCACCGGCGGTGCCCCGGTCCTCGCCGGCGTCGAGTCGGTCGGCGGGACGGCCGCGGGCGACATCGCCTCGGTCCTCGGCGACGAGGCCACCCTCGTCGTCTTCGGCGCGATGGCCTCCCCCACGCTCGAGATCCCGTCCGGCAAGGTCATCTTCGGCCAGCTCACCGTGAAGGGCTTCTGGGGCAGCGTCGTCAGCCGCACGATGCCGTCCGACACGAAGCAGCAGCTGTTCGGCGAACTCATCACGCGCGTGCTCGACGGGTCGCTGACGCTGCCCGTGTCCGAGACCTTCGCGTTCGAGGACGCTCGCGACGCCGCCCGCGCGAGCGACACCGCGGGCCGGGTCGGCAAGGTGCTCCTGCGCCCGTAGGACGCGACCCCACGACGGACGGGAGGCCCGGTACCAGCTGGTACCGGGCCTCCCGTCCGTCGTGGGGTCGCGACGTCAGTGCGTGCGGCGACCGACCTTGTCGACGGTGAAGATGTTGCCGGTCGTGACGCCTTCTTCGACCTCTTCGAGGGTGCGACCGCGGCTCTCCGGCACGAACTTCCAGATGAACAGCAGCGCCAGCAGACCGACGATGCCGAAGCCGAAGAACGTGCCGGTGATACCGGTCGCGGCGACGATCGACGGGAAGTACAGCCCGAGGAAGGCGTTCGCGATCCACAGGCAGAACACCGAGATGCCCATGCCGAGCGCGCGGATCTGCGTCGGGAAGATCTCGGACAGCACGACCCAGACGGCGATGTTGAGGAACGTCTGCATCGATCCGACGAACGCGACGACGAGGAACAGGATCACCCAGGGGCGGGCGGGGTTGCCGTCGGGCAGGGCGACGGAGGCGATGCCGATGAGGAAGTGGCAGAGCGTCGTCAACGAGAACCCGATGATCAGCGTCGTGCGGCGGTTGATCCGCTCCATGTTCATGATCGCGATGACGCCACCGATCACGGCGATGACCCCGGGTGCGATGTTGGCGATGAGGGCCGCGGAGGCCTGGAAGCCCGACTCGATGAGGACGGTCTGGCCGTAGTACATGATCGAGTTGATGCCGGTGAGCTGCTGCGCGACGCCGAGGCCGGCACCGATGAGCACGATCCGGATCAGCCACTTGTTGCCGAGCAGGGTGTGCCAGCCGCTCTGGCGCTGGACCTGCGCCTCGATCTCGTTGCTCCGCTTGATGTCCTGGATCTCGGCCTCGGCCCGCTCGTCGGAGCGGATCTGCCGCAGGACGTCGAGCGCCTCGTCGTTGCGGCCCTTCGACGCCAGCCAGCGCGGCGACTCCGGGACCCGGAGCATGCCGACGAACAGGGCGATGGCGGGCAGGGCGCACACGGCGAGCATGATCCGCCAGACACCGTTGCCTTCTCCCCAGAGGCTGCCGATGAGCGCGTTCACCAGGAAGGCGGCGAGCTGCCCGATCACGATCATGAGTTCGTTCCGCCCGGACAGCGACCCACGGATCTCGTACGGGGCCAGTTCGGCGAGGAACACCGGGACGACCGTCGACGCCCCGCCGACCGCCAGGCCGAGGAGCACGCGGCCGACCACGATCACGCCGAACGTCGGGGCGAAGACGCACGCGAGCGTCCCGACGAAGAACGTCACCGCGAGCACCAGGATCGTCTTCCGGCGACCCCAGCCGTCGGCGATGCGTCCGCCGAGCATGGCACCGATGGCCGCACCGAACAGCAGGGAGCTGGTCACGACGCCCTCGGTGAAGTTCGTCAGACCGAGCTCCTGCTTCATCGGGAGCAGAGCGCCGTTGATCACGCCGGTGTCGTAGCCGAAGAGCAGCCCGCCGAAGGTGGCGACCAGCGCCAGCAGCCCGAGGCGGCGGCGGTGCGGGCCGGTGCCGACCGGGGGCAAGGTCACAGTCGGTGCTGCCGGTTTGATGTCGACCATGTCGGTGACTCCTTCGTCCGTGATCGCGCGTCGTCGCGTGGAAGTGATCGTGACCCAGAAACTTTGTCCTGTCAACCGGACAACCGGTTGTTTCACGACTTGGACCGGTCCATGAAAGCCCTGGTCAGTGTCGGAGCGGTCCATCACGCGTTCGGAGAGCGTCTCCGCTCGCGAGGTGGACCATGTCTGATCTTCCCACCCCGCTGGTGACGTCGCCGCCGGTAGGCTCTCCGGGTCAGAAGACGACGATCCATCACGCACGACACGGATCACAGGGGACGAGCGCAGGGGGACCATGCACCACGGGAACGGACTCCAGGGGAACAGCCGCAGACTGACGGCAGCACTCGTGCTCGCCGTCGTGGTCACGACCGCCGCGGCCAGCTGCTCGCTGCTCCGCGGGTCGGACGAGTTCCCCGCGCCGCAGCGGAGTTCCGCCAGCGCCGCTCCGCGCACACCCCAGGCCGACCCGAGCGCGAGCGCCGAGGCCCGCCGCATCTCCGAGTCCGCCTCTCCGCGAACACCGACGGCCGTCCCGACCGAGGCCGCAGCGCCGGACCCCACCGTCTCGCCGATCCCGGTCGGCAGCGTCCTCAGCGAGGCCGACGTCGTCTCACCGAAGGGGAGCGTCCGGTTCCACTACCGCGTCGTCGTCGGCGCGGACGGCACCCCCACCGCGCAGTGGACCGGTTTCGCCTCGACCCTGCCGGTCCCCGTCGCGACCACGTTCCTCGAGACGCCGCCGTCGGTCGGCGACGGGATCACCTGGCACGGCGTCGGCGACACCACCCTCGGCGGCGGCCCCGGCGCAGCGGCAGCACCCGCCTCGACGGCGCTCGACCCCGGCCGCGCAGACCCGTCCTGGCTCGGCACGATCGTCGTCTACTCGGCGGCGGCCTCGGCCAGCCCGGACCTCCCCGTCGAGATCGGGCCCGGCAAGGTGCTCGCCGTGCAGCCCGTCCGGTGGTCGGTACCGGCGCGCACCACGAACGTGCACCCGGTCGACGGCGGAGCCCGGCCGAACGCCACCGGCAAGTCGAGCAGCGAGGGCTCGCCCGACGGCGCCCCGACCGCCTACCGGATCGCGTCGGAGGACCTCATCGGCGCCGTGGCGAGCCGTTTCGGACTCTCGGTGAAGGACCTGGTCTGGCTGAACCCGGACGTCACGGTCTACGGCGACCAGCAGTACCTCTACGAGGACACCGTGCTCAACCTGGACCCGTTCCGACGCTGAGGCCGAGCGGACGTCAGCGTCCGGTCGTGTCGTCTCGCCCGGCCGACCCGTCGTGCCCCGCCGACCCGTCGTGCCCGACCGACCCGTCGTGCCCCGCCGACCCGTCGTGCCCCGCCGACCCGTCGTGCCCGACCGGTCCGTCGTGCCCGACCGGTCCGTGGTGCCCGACCGGTCCGGCGTCGAGGACGTCGCCGAGGGCCGACATGCCGGCGCCGTGGTCCGTGTAGCGGCGGACCGTCCGTCGCGCCGCAGCGCGTGCCGCACCGGTCAGCCGCTCGTTGCGTCGCGCGGCGTCGGCGACCCGGCCGGCGTGCCCCGCGGTGGAGAGCAGCACGTTCGCGAAGGCCCGGGCGTCCCCCTGCTCCGGGATGCCGGTCACCGTCCACGCACTCCGGACCTGTGCGTCCGGCGTGACCCCGCGACGGGTGCCCATCCGACGCCAGTCCGAGAGTGCGCCCTCGGTGCGGTCGGCGGCGCGGCCGGACTCCGCGGCGCGCTCGGCGTCCGCGGACCGACGACGCTCGGGTGCCGGCGCAGCCGAGGCCGCCTCGGCGCGGTCACGCGCGGCGGTGTCGTCCCCGCCCACGGCGGCGATGCGGGCGGCGTGGGCCGCTGCTGCGGCCGCGAGGATCTCGGAACGGTCCATGCGACGACGGTACCCCGGACGACCGACGTGGTGCGGGCCTCCCGGCCGTGGGACACCCGGACAGGAGACGCCGCCACGAGACGCCGCCACGACGTCGAGACGCCGCCGTTCCCAGCGGCGTCTCGACGACACGGCGGCGTCTCGACAGCCCGGCGGCGTCTCGGCGACCCCGGACCTCGCGGTCAGACCCCGAGGTGCGCCGCCAGCACGTCCCGCACCGACGTGTAGTCGTGGGGGCCGTAGCGGTCGTTGCGCACGTGCCGCAGCTCGGCTTCGCCGCTGAACATGCTCACGAAGTACTGCATCCCCTGCCATGCAGGGAACGTCTCGTCCTCGGTCGAGGACAGTCGCCGTCCGGTGCGGGCCATCGCGGACAGGAGGCCCGTGGTCCCGGCCCACTGCAGCCGGAACGTCCGTCCGGTGAGCCGGGACAGCGTGTCCGCCAGTTCCCTGGAGGTCACCCGGTCCCCCGCCACCTCGACGACCCGCGGGGCGTCATCGTCGAGCGCCGCCCGCGCGGTGACCCACGCGACGTCGTCCTTCGTCGTGAAGTCGAGCACCTGGTCCGGCGAGGACCAGAACAGCACGCGCTGCCGGTCGAACAGCACCAGCGGCGCCTGCCCCGTGAGCATGTCGGCGAAGGCACCGTTGAGCACCGACGTCGCACGGATCGACGCGGCGTCGACGTCAGCGGCGAACTCACGGCGGAGCTCGAAGTTGCGGTTGGTCCCCGGGGTGACCGAGCGGTAGTCGGCCGCGTAGTCGGACGGCACGAACCGCTGCACACCGGCGTCGACCGCGGCTGCGAGCAGGGCGCGCTGGGCGTCGACGATGACCGAGCGGGTGCCGCTGACGGCCGAGACCACGACCTCGACGCCCTCGAGCGCCCGGAGCAGTGCGGCCCGGTCGGTGTAGTCGGCGACGACGACCTCGACCCGGTCCTGGTCGGCGAACTGCTCGGCCGCGCGGTTCGATCCCCCGCGCGTCAGGACCCGCACGTGCGTGTCGAGGAGCAGGAGTTCGCGGACGATGCGCGAACCGAGGTCACCGGTCGCGCCGGCGACGAGCACAGAGGTGGTCATGCCGTCAACGCTACGGGTGACGATCGCCGACCGCTCAGGTCCTGCCCACCCGGACGCTCGGCGGGCAGCGCGGTCACCACCCGGTGTCGAGCGTGTGCTGCACCAGGAGTGCGGCCAGCACCTGGACCGCCAGACCCACTCGACGCCAGCGGGCAGGCAGCAGCGCGGTACCGACGAGGACCCAGGGTGCGAAGGGCAACCAGATGCGCTCGACCTCGGCCTTGCTCATCCCGGACGCGTCGGCGAGGAACACCATCGCGATCCCGGCGAGCGACAGCAGGACGGGCACGACGACCGGTCTCGGCAGGCGGGACCATGCCCTGATCCCGCCCGCGGCTCCGCGCACCGTCCGGGCGGTCACCGCGACGGTCTGCGCCACGGCCGCACCGGCCAGGGGCCCGGCGCTGAATCCGAACGCGCCCAGGTTGCCCCAGGCCCAGTACGTGATCGGCCGGTTGTGCGCCACGCCGGCGTAGTAGCGCACACGGAGGACCGGGTACGCCTGCCACCACGCGAAGCCCCAGAGGGCGAAGCCCCCGACGACGGCGACCGCACCCCCGACCGCCCAGACGAACGGTCGCCAGTTGCGGGCGGCGAGCAGCACCGCGACGGCGAGGACCCCGAGCAACGGCAGGCCGTAGGACATCATCACGGCGTACCCGAACAGCAGTCCGGCGCCGATCCCCCACCCCGCGGTCGCGGTCCGGGTCCTGCTCGACGCCGCCACGGCCAGCAGGCACGCGGCCCATGCCCCGACGGCGGCGAACACCGCGTCCGCGGACACCGCCGACCACACCGCCGCGGGCCCGAGCACCAGGAAGGGCGCTGCCCGGCGAGCCGCGGATCCGGCACCGAGCAGGCGGAGGGTGAGCAGCACGGCGACCGGCGTCGTCGCCGCGACGAGCAGCGTGACCCACCCGGCAGCGAGACCCGTGGTGACGCCGATCCGGACGAGGACCACGTAGAACAGGAGTGCGCCCGGCGGGTGTCCGGCGATGTGCACCGGCCACTTGCCCGGGCCGCCGACGATCCGCGGGATGTAACCGTCGAGCGTCTCGGCGAACGGCCGACCGGCGACGTCGCGAGCGGTGTCCATGTACTCGTAGCCGGTGTCCAGGATGCGCCCGACGCCGTCGGTGCCGTCCACCAGCGCCAGGGCGGCGAACCACGCCACGGTGACGGCGTACCCGAGGAGCAGCAGCCGCGGCCAGCGCAGCCGTGCTGTCAGTCGGGGCGCGGCGACGACCGCGAGCAGCGCCAGCAGTACGGCCGGGACCGTCCCGGGACCGATGCGCGGCTCCCACGAGGCGTGCAGTGGCGGGAAGTACCGGACGTGCACGTCCCACCCGGTCAGACCGGGGACGAGCACCGCGGCGGTCATCACGACGAGCGCGACGGCCAGGCCGATGGTCGCGGGCAGGCTCCGGAGGTCGCGCACCCCGGGAACGGTACCCGTGTCACGCCACCGGCGCGCGTGTGCACCGTCCCGGACGGGCCGGCACCACGGCGCGCCGCGCCCCGCCGCGGTCAGTGTGCGGCGGCGGCCAGCGCGCGCAGTCCCTCGTCGATCGACACCGACGGCGACCACCGGAGGTCCGCCCGGGTGCGGCGCTGGTCGAACCAGTGCGCCGTCGAGAGCTGTTCGGCGAGGAACCGCGTCATCGGCGGCTCGTCGGTGCCGGGGCGGACGCGCCACACGGCCTCCACGGTGGACCCGGCGAACCGGGCGAGCGCGGCGGGCACGTGTCGGCGGGGTGCGGAGACGCCGGAGGCCGTGCAGATGCCGGCGAGGAGCTCGCCGACCGGGCGGGGTTCCCCGTTCGTCACGACGTACGCCTGGCCGTGCACGTCCTCAGCGCGGTGCAGCGCGGCGACCATCGCGGTCGCGGCGTTGTCGACGTAGCAGGTGTCGATCAGGGCGGCGCCGGAGTCCAGGACCGGCAGGCGTCCGCTGCGGGCCCGGTCGACGATCCGGCCGACGAGCTGCTCGTCACCCGGCCCCCACACCAGGTGCGGGCGGACGGCGACGACCGCGAAGCCGGGGGCGTCGGCACCCAGTGCCAGGCGCTCGGCGGCGGCCTTCGTCCGGGCGTAGTCGCCACGGGCGGTCTCGGGGACGGCGGGGGTGGCGTCGTCACCGGCGATGGACGTCCCGGTGTGCGCGACGGAGGGCGACGAGACGAACACGAAGCGTGTGGCTCCGGCCTCGCGTGCTGCGGCGAGCAGGACGCGCGTCCCGTCGACGTTGATCCGCTCGAAGTCGGCGGGGTCCCCGGCGAGCGACACCTTGGCGGCGAGGTGCACGACCGCCTCGACACCCACGACCGCGGAACGGACCGCGGCCGCATCGGTCATCGTGCCGAGCGAGTCGGTGACACCCTCGACACGGGAGGGCCGGCGCTGGAACGTCCGGACCTCGTGCCCGGCGTCCCGCACGGCAGTGGCGACCGCACGACCCAGGAAGCCGCTCGCGCCGGTGACCAGGACCCTCACGGGCGGGTCATCCGTCCCCCGGAGAGCACCGACGACGCCCAGCGGGACAGTCGGGCCCGGTCGACCTTGGAGTTGTGTCGGATGTCCGTCGGCAGCACCGGGACGACGAGGACCGCCGCGACCGGCACCCCGGCCGCGGCGCGGACGCGCTCGGCGAGTGCGGGCTCCGCGAGGCCGGGACGACGAGCGGCGGGGACGGTCTCGACGACGGCGACGACCTGCTGCGTGCCGGCCGGGCCGATGCCGGCGATGCCGACACGGCCGATGCCGTCCACCCGCTCGATGCGCTGTTCGGGGCCGACCGGCGTGACGACGCCGTCCGCGGTGGTGACGACGTGCTGCATGCGACCCTCGACCCAGAGCTGGCCGGACGCGTCGAGGTGCCCGACGTCGCCCGTCCGGTGGCCGCGCGGGTCGTCGACGCCGAGACGCGAAGCCCGGTCGGCTCGCCAGAGCCGGTCGTAGTGGTCGCGCACGTGCGGGGCGACGACGACGATCTCGCCGGTGACGTCCGGCGTCTCAGTGAGTGCTCCGGTCGCGCGGCCGTCGGCGTCGAGCGAGGCGATCCGCACTCGCACCGACGCAGCCGGTCGGCCGACGCAGATGCCGACTGCCGACGTCGCGCCGTCACCGGACGCGGCCGCGCGGACACCGTCCAGGTCGACGTCCGTCATCAGCAGCCCCTCGGTCATGCCGTAGGGGGTGTGCGCACTGGCGTTCGGCATCAGCTCGGTCGCCGCGGTGAGCAGCGCTGCCGACACCGGGGCACCCGCCGACAGGAACAGCCGCACGCGACCGAGTGCCCGCCGGTCGTCGTCGGTGAGGGCCGACGCCGTCGCGACGACGTTCGCCAGGGCCGCCGGGGAGAGGAACACCACGGTGGCGTCCGCTGCGACCACCGCGTCGGCGACCGCTCGTGCGGTCAGCGTCCTGGGCGCGGTGACGTCCATGTCGGGTGCGACCGAACGGGCGCCGAGGGCCGGGCCGAGGAGTGCGAACGGTGCGAAGCCCGCCACCAGGCCGGTGCCGACGCCGACGCCGTACTGACCGGCGAGGGCGTCCCGCACCGCGCCGAGCTGGCCGTGCGTGTAGACGACGCCCTTCGCCGGTCCGGTCGACCCGGAGGTGAAGAGGACCGCTGCCGGAGCGTCGGAGACGGGCGCGGACGGCAGTGCGGCTCCGGCAGCCAGCCGTGCGGCCCCGCGGCGGGCCACGGCGGCCAGGGTGTGCTCGACCCGCAGGGCCCGGCGTGCCGGTGCGGGGAGCGCCAGGGTCGCGATCCGACGCCCGGGCCAGCCGAGAGCGCGCGCGGCTGCGAGTCCGGGCAGGGCGCCGATGATCCAGTCCGGACGGGCGCCGCGGACGGCGCGGGTCAGCCCGCCGAGGCCGAGTCCGGCGTCCGCGACGACGACGACCGCGCCGATCCGGACGCAGGCGTACAGGGCGGCGGTCAGGTCCGCGCCGGGAGTGACCAGGAGCGACACCCGGTCGCCGGGTCGGACGCCGAGGTCGACGAGCCCGGCGGCGACCTCGTCGATGCGCCGGGCGAGCAGCCGCCAGCTGATCGTCCGGGTGCCGCCGGGTGCGGCCATCTCCACCAGGGCGGGCTCGTCGCTGTCGTGGAGTCCGGTCAGGTGCGTCCAGAGCGGGTGGTGCGCGTGCTCCGCCCGGTCGGCGCTGGCGTCAGCCGTGCTGGCGACGTCGTCGGCCGGGCGGCCCGGTGCGGCCGAGGTGGGCACGACACCGTCCGGCAGGTGGTCACCGAGCCAGTCGAACACCGTCCCGGCGACGTCGGCGTCGTCCGGCAGCAGGTGTCCCGCGCCTTCGAACCGGTGCACGTCGGCCTGCGGCAGCCGTGCGGCGAGGTCGTCGAGGTAGCGCTCGAGGAACACCGGGTCGCGCGGGCCCCAGAGGAGCAGGGCGGGGACGTCCAGCGCCGCGACGCCCGCCGCGATCCGGTCGAGCTCGCGAGCGCTCGGGTGGGTGGCGTCGACGGGGATGTCCGCGACGAAGCCGCCGACGGCGCCCCGCCGTGCGGCACCGCGGTACGGCGCACGGTAGGCGTCGGCGGTCGCTCGGTCGAGCCGCGGGTGCGCGATCGCCAGGGTGGTCTCGATGAACGCTGGCGTGACGACGGTGGCCCGGCCGAGCAGCTCGGGACGGAGCGCCAGGCGGAGCGGCGCCGGGATCGGCGCGTCCTCCGGCTGGTGCACGGCGGTGTTGCAGGTCGTCACCGCGACGACGAGGTCCGGGTGGTCCACGGCCCAGCCGAGGGAGACGACGCCGCCCCAGTCGTGGCCGAGCGTGACGACGGGACCCGCGAGCCCGAGTTCGTCGGTCAGGGCGCCGAGTTCGGCGACCCGGTCCGCCAGGCGGTGGTCGACACCCGTGCGCTCCGAGAAGCCCATGCCGAGCTGGTCGACGGCGACGACGCGCCAGACCGGACCGCCGGCAGCGGCGACCTCGAGGGACCGCGCGACGACCGAGCGCCACAGGTAGGACCAGGTCGGGTTGCCGTGCACGCAGAGCAGCGTGCCGACGGGCTCGACGCCGAGCTCCGCCAGGGACGCGGCCGTGTCGAGGAGGTGCCAGGTCCGCGCCGGGCGGGCCGGGCCTCCCGAGCGGTCAGGAGTCGCGGGGACCGTGACGAGGCGGGACCAGGCCGGGTCGAGTCCGGGCAGGGGCGGCGGGAGCGTCGCCGGAGCCGTGGTCGCGGCGGCGCGCGGCAACCGCGGTGTCACCAGCGCAGTTCCATCATCGCCGTGTTGATGCCGGAGCCGACACCGCCGAGGAACACGCGGTCTCCGGGGCGGATGGAGCCACGGGTGACCTCGTCCGCGAGGGTGATCGGGATCGACGCCGGGCCGACGTTGCCGAAGCGCTCGTAGGT
This sequence comes from Curtobacterium sp. MCPF17_011, assembly GCF_003234145.1. Taxonomy (NCBI): domain Bacteria; kingdom Bacillati; phylum Actinomycetota; class Actinomycetes; order Micrococcales; family Microbacteriaceae; genus Curtobacterium; species Curtobacterium sp. MCPF17_011. Next base: position 86,578 of record NZ_QKSK01000003.1, on the reverse strand, counting down.
GGTCGGGACCTTGTCACGCTCGACACCGATGGCCTGGACGAAGGCGTTCGTGTGCACGTCCGAGACCTGGTGCAGGACGTAGCGGTCCATGTCGGCCCAGTCGAAGTGGGCACGGGCCTCGTTCCAGGCGGCGACGACGAGCTCCATGCCGCCCTTGAGCAGCATCTTCGCGTCCGTGAACATGCCGTCGACGCTGCCGACGCACAGGTCGTACCACTGGGTCGCCGCGCGGGTGACGCCGCCGACGATCCGGTGGCCGGCCGGGTGCAGGTCCGCCGGGCCGAGCACGGCAGCGGCAGCGCCGGAGCCGAGCGTCAGGCTGGCGAACTCGCTCATGAAGTCCTTGCGGTTCCGGCCGCCCTGGTTCAGGCGGTCGATCGTGTTCAGCTGTACCTGGTCGGCGTCCTCGCCGTCCACGATCAGCGCGTACTTGATCTGACCGGAGTCGATCATGCCGGCGGCGACGCTCATCGCGTTGACGAAGCCGAGGCAGGCGTTCGCGATGTCGAAGTTGATCGCCGACGTCGGCAGGCCGAGGCCGTGGTGCAGCCGCACGGCCACCGAGGGCTCGAGGTGCGGACGGGTCACCGACGTGTTGATGAGCAGGCCGACGTCCTCCGGCTGGATGCCCGCGGCCGCCATCGCCCGACGTCCGGCGTCGATCGCGGCGGTCTGGAAGGACTGGTCCTCGCCCCAGTTGCGGCGCTCCCGCACCCCGGCGACGCGTTCGAGCAGCCCCATCGGCAGGCGGAGCCGGCGGAGCACACCGCGGAGCTTCTCCTCGATGTCCGCGGACGTGGTCACGCGCTCGGCGACGGTGGTCTCCACGGCGAGGATCGCGGCGTTCTGGAAACGGACGGTCGCGTTGCCGGGTCGCTCCGTCTCGGCGCTCGGAGTGTCCTGCTGAGGCCGCTCGGTCATGATCGTCACTTGCACATACTTCCGTATCGATGCTGGGTCTCCGTTGCGACTGCGCCGGACGGACCCCGGGAACGTCGTCGCCGTTGCCGATCCGGCAATCGTACTGGCCGTCCCCGAGCACCGGTGCGAAGCTGCCGGGATGACCGCACGACCCGCTCCCGGCGCGGATGCCGAGGCCTTCTGGACCGCCCGTTACGGTGACGCCCCGATCTGGTCCGGGGCGCCGAACGCCTCGCTCGTCGACACGGTGGCCCCGCTCTCCCCCACTCGCTCGGATCATCCGCTCCGCGCGCTCGACCTCGGCAGCGGTGAGGGTGGCGACGCACTGTGGCTGGCGGCGCAGGGGTGGCACGTCACCGCCGTCGACATCGCCACCAACGCCCTCGCCCGCGGCCGGACCGAGGCCGAGCGCGTCGGACTGGGCGACCGGGTGACCTGGGTGCAGGCCGATCTGGCCGCCTGGGACACCGACGACCGGTTCGACCTCGTCGCGGCGTCGTTCCTGCACTCGTCGGTGTCGTTCCCGCGGAGCGCGGTGCTGCGACGGGCGACGCGGCTCGTGGCGCCGGGCGGCCATCTGGTCGTCGTCGGGCACGCGGGCTCGCCGTCGTGGGCGTCGCACGGGGAGCACGCGCACGCCGAGCCCCTGGTCGGGCCGGCGGAACAGGTCGAGCAGCTCGCGCTGGACGACCGGTGGACAATCGAGGTCGCCGAGCTCCGCACGCGGCACGTCGCCGCGCCGGACGGCAGTCCGGCGACGCTCGAGGACTCGGTGGTGCTGGTGCGGCGGCACTGACACCCCGGCTCCACACCGCGCGAGAGGCCCCGTCGCCGGAGCGACGGGGCCTCTCGTGTCAGGTGCGTCGGATCAGCCGCGCAGCTCGAGGTACTTGGCGATGAGCGCCTTCGTCGAGGAGTCCTGCGCGTCCAGGGCGTCCTGGTCACCGTCGACCGCCGGGGCGACCTGCAGCGCCAGCTGCTTGCCGAGCTCGACACCCCACTGGTCGAACGAGTCGATGCCCCAGATGGTGCCCTCTGTGAACACGATGTGCTCGTAGAGGGCGATCAGCTGGCCGAGGACGCTCGGGGTGAGCTCCGGCGCCAGGATGGACGTCGACGGCTTGTTGCCGGTGAAGGTGCGGGCCGCGACGATCATCTCGTCGGTGGTGCCCTCGGCGCGGACTTCGTCAGCGGTCTTGCCGAACGCCAGCGCCTTGGACTGCGCGAAGAAGTTCGCCAGGAACAAGGAGTGGACGTCCTGGCCGGGCTGTACGGCCTTGCCGTCGCCGGACAGGTCCTGCAGGGCGTGCGCGGGCTTGGCGACCGTGATGAAGTCGGCCGGGATCAGCCGGGTGCCCTGGTGGATGAGCTGGTAGAACGCGTGCTGGCCGTTCGTGCCGGGCTCGCCCCAGAAGACCTCTCCGGTGTCGGTGACGACGTCCGAGCCGTCCCAGCGGACGCGCTTGCCGTTCGACTCCATCGTGAGCTGCTGCAGGTAGGCCGGGAAGCGGTGCAGGTACTGCGTGTACGGCAGCACCGCGTGGCTCTGGGCGCCGAGGAAGTTCGTGTACCAGACGTTGAGCAGGCCCATCAGGACCGGGACGTTCTGCGCGAGCGGGGTGGTGCGCATGTGCTCGTCGATGGCGTGGAAACCGGCGAGGAACTGCTCCCAGTTCTCCTTGCCGATCGCGATGACGACGCTGGTGCCGATGGCGGAGTCGACCGAGTAGCGGCCGCCGACCCAGTCCCAGAAGCCGAAGGCGTTCTCCGGGTCGATGCCGAACGCGGCGACCTTGTCGAGCGCGGTGGACACGGCGACGAAGTGCTTCGCGACGGCGTCCTTCTTCTCGTCGTCGCCGGCGTCGGACAGGCCGAGTTCCGACCAGAGCCACTGGCGCGCGAGACGGGCGTTCGTCAGGGTCTCGAGGGTGCCGAAGGTCTTCGACGCGACGATGAAGAGCGTGGTCTCGGGGTCGAGGCCAGCGGTCTTCTCGTGGATGTCGGCGGGGTCGATGTTCGAGACGAAGCGCACCTCGAGCCCCTGCTGCACGTACGGCTTGAGGGCTTCGTAGACCATGACGGGGCCGAGGTCGGACCCACCGATGCCGATGTTGACGACGGTCTCGATGCGCTTGCCGGTGACGCCCGTCCAGGCGCCGGAACGGACCTGCTCGGCGAAGCCGTAGACCTTGTCGAGCGTGGCGTGCACGTCGGCGTCGACGTCCTGTCCGTCGACCGTGAGGGGTGCGGCGGGGACCAGGCCCTCGGTCGCCTTCGGCCGGCGGAGCGCGGTGTGCAGGACGGCGCGGTCCTCGGTGACGTTGATGCGCTCACCGGAGATCATCGCCTGGTAGCGCTCGGCGACGCCGGTGTCCTCGGCGACCTGCAGCAGTGCCTGCAGGACCTCTTCGGTCACCAGGCCCTTCGACAGGTCGACCGTCAGGTCCGCGGCCTGGAAGGTGTACTTCTCGGCACGACCGGGGTCGGCGTCGAACCACCCCCGGAGGTCCGGGGAGAAGCCGGCGGCGATGCCGTCGAGCTGCTTCCATCCTGCGGTCGATGTGGGGTCGACGGGTGCGGAATCGGTCACTTCGGTCCTCCTGGACGCCAGAGCTGGACGGCCCGCAGACCTGGCGCAGCATCGCGTCGCGGGCCGCGTCCGAGCGTAGTGCCGTTCCGCCGACCCCGCGCACAGGACCGCGTCGTCCGTGGGCACAGGACCGCGTCGGCCGTGGGCGCAGGAGCGCGCCAACCGTGGGCGCTGGACCGCGTCACCGCTGGAGGACGCGGATCCGCTGGACACGACTTCGTCAGGATCGCCGCTCCCTCGACATTGCTGTAGTGAAGGAGGCACCGTGGACACCGAGACCGACACCGACGCAGACGTCGCCCTCACCCGACGACTGGCGGGTGGGGACCGCGCCGCGCTGGCGGACGCGTTCGACCGGTTCGCACCGACGCTCACCCGGTACGCGTGGGCGCTGGCCGGCAGCAGGCAGGACGTCGAGGAGCTCGTCCAGGACACGTTCCTGACGCTCTGGCAGAAGGCCGACACCCTGCAGCTGTCGACCCGTGCGCTCCTCCCCTGGCTGCTGGTGGTGTGCCGGAACCACGCGCGGAACCAGGCGCGGGCGATCGCCGGACGAGCGGCCGACGAGCTGCCGGCCGAGCTCGCCGTGCCGGAGGCCGACCAGGAGGCCCGTGAGCGCCTCCGGTGGGTCCGTGACGAGATCGACGCGCTCACGCCGCTCGACCGGCGGATCTGCGAGCTGTGCCTGATCGAGGGCCACTCGTACACCGAGGCGGCCGCGATGCTCGAGCTGAGCGTCGGTGCCGTGACCCAGCGGGTGTCCCGCTCCCGAGCACGACTGAAGAAGGCGGTGACGCACGATGAACACTGAGCCCCCCACCGGAGACGACCTGCAGCGGATGCTCGTCTCGATGAAGCAGACCGTCCTCGAGCACGCCGAGGAGCGGCACCCGGAGCCGCGGCGGCATCGCAGCCGCATCGTCATCGCCACCGTCGCCCTCCTCGCCCTCGGCACGGCCGGTGGCGCCGTCGCCCTCGCCGTCGTCCCGCAGGTCCAGCAGGCCGCCCCGGCGCCGAGCCCGACCGCCGAGCCCTCGGTGCCCGCGAGCACTCCGGCGTCGGCGCCGGTCGTCGACACCCCTGCTCCGAGGCCGTCCGCATCGAGCGCCGCGGCACCGTCTCGGTACCCGGACGACTGCCGGGCGCTCTACTCGGACGCGGACCGGCAGCGGTTCTTCGGCGCGACGCCACTCGCCCAGACACCCGCGCACCCGGACGGGACGACCGTTCCGGAACCCGCGTCGACCACGTACTCCGGCGGCACCTGGACGGCCGCCACGTGGCTCGACTGTCACTGGGCGCAGCCACGCACGGACGTCGGCAGCGTCCACGTCACCATCGGCAGTGCCTCCGCCACCGCTCTCGCTGAGCGCGAAGACGGGCTCCGCGCCGCGGGCGCAGACTGCGCGCCGGGTGACGGTGGCACGGTCTGCCGGCTGCCGGATGCGGCGGACCCGGACTTCGTCGGTGCCGAGACCTCGTGGTGGGACAGCGACGGTCGGTGGATCACGATCGACCAGGTCAACTTCCCGACCTCGGGCCTGCTGCCGGCCACCATCGCCGGGCTCTCGTCCGACCGGGTCGGGCCGGGCTCCTGGGTCGTGAGCGGCGCGGGGGTCGGGCCGATCACCATCGGCAGCTCGTACCAGGACGTGGTGGACGAGGTCGAACCCGTCCTGCCGCAGACGAACGGCGACTGCCCGAACCCGAACGTGGGGTTCTTCGACTCCGGTGACCTGCACGTCATCGTCGTGCAGGCGGGCGGGAAGGTCGTCGGTGTCGACGCGAGCGGCCTGACCACCGCGGCCGGGATGGGCCGGGGGAACAGCATCGACCAGCTCCGGGCCGCGTACCCGGACCTCACCCGGACCCCGGGGTACGGCGACGACTCGTCCCCCGCGTTCGCCTACTGGAGCGTCCGTGACGGCGACCGGTCGGTGACATTCGAGATGGACGAAGGCGGGGAACTCGTGACCGGGGTGTGGGTCGGCGACGACCCGCGGCCGCCGTACGAGTACTGCGGTTGAGGCCCCGCGGCGACCTTCCCGGGCAATCGGTACGACGACAGTCGTACTGTGGACAGGCCCACGAACCGAACAACCGGGAAGGACCCGCGTGACCCACGCACTCTTCGACCCCATCACCCTCCGCGGACTCGAGATCCGGAACCGCGTCTGGATCCCGCCGATGTGCCAGTACATGGTCGAGGCGCAGGACGGCGTCCCCACCCCCTGGCACCTCGTGCACCTCGGCGGCCTGGCCCGCGGCGGTGCCGGCGCGGTGGTCGTCGAGGCCACCGGCGTCGTCCCCGAGGGCCGGATCAGCCCGCAGGACCTGGGCCTCTGGAACGACGAGCAGCGCGACGCGTTCCGCCCGATCACCGACTTCATCCACAGCCAGGGCGCCGTCGCCGGCATCCAGCTCGCGCACGCCGGCCGCAAGGCCTCCACCAGCCGCGAGTGGGGTCCCACCGCGGGTGGCGGCAACGTCGCGCCGGAGCAGGGCGGCTGGCAGCCGGTCGGCCCGTCGCCGATCGCGTTCCCGGGGCTGCACGTCCCCACCGAGCTGACCGTCGAGGGCATCGCGGAGGTGGTCCGGGCCTTCGCGGCCGCCGCCCGTCGCGCGGTCGACGCCGGCTTCGACCTGCTCGAGCTGCACGGCGCCCACGGGTACCTGCTGCACGAGTTCCTGTCGCCCCTGTCGAACGAGCGCACCGACCAGTACGGCGGCTCGCTCGAGAACCGCGCCCGTGCGCTGCTCGAGACCGTCGACGCCGTCCGGGCCGAGGTCGGCGAGGACGTCCCCCTCGTCGTCCGCCTGTCCGCGACCGACTGGGTCGAGGGCGGCTGGGACCTCGCCGAGTCCGAGCAGCTGTCCGCCTGGCTCGGCGAGCACGGCGTGGACCTGGTCTCGGTGTCGACCGGCGGCAACGTCCAGAACGCCCCGATCCCGGTCGGTCCCGGCTACCAGCTGCCGTTCGCGACCGCGATCCGGCAGGCCACGGGCGTGCCGGTCGCGGCCGTCGGGATGATCGACGACCCGTTCCAGGCCGAGCAGATCGTCGCCCTCGGGCAGGCTGACGTGGTCCTCGTCGGTCGTGGTGCCCTGCGCGACCCGAACTTCCCGATCCGTGCCGCGCAGGCGCTCCGGGTGGACCTGCCGTACAAGCCCGCACCGTACGAGCGCGCCTACCGCTGATCCCACTGCGCGGGTGACGGACGGGAGGCCCGCACCACCGCCTCCCGTCCGTCACCCTCCACAGACGGCCGTTCCCGGACCGCCGTCCACAGGTCGGGATCGCTTCGGCGGCCCGGCCGACGTGAGCCGCTACCGTGGTCTTCATGACGGGCACGGGGGTGACCGCCGGGCACGGCCCGGCGCGGGGCGAGGAGTGGTCGCGACTGCCGGTGGGGCGGCGCGAACACCGACAGGACGTGGTCCTGGCGCTCGTGCTCGCCGCCGCCCTGACCGTGTCGATGACCCTCTACGGCGCGATCGGCCTCTACGACGACCCGGCTCCCTGGTGGGTGTCGGCGCTCATGGTCGTCGCGAACGCCGGACCACTCGCGGTCCGGCGGCGCTTCCCGATGTCGGTCGCCGTGGTCGCCGCGCTGGCGTTCGCCGCGACCCAGCTCCTGCGGGTGCCCGAAGGGCTGTTCGTCAACTTCACGCTCTTCATCGCCCTGTACACGGTCGGCGCCTGGTGCTCGGACCGGGTCCGCGCCGAGGCGGTGCGGTGGGTCCTCATCCTCGGCATGTTCGCGTGGGTGTTCCTGGCGATCGTGTTCCGGTGGTCGGTGCCGAGCGCGCTGCCGGGCGACGGCGACTCGGTGATCCCGCCGTTCGTGGCGAACTCGCTGCTGTCGATCATCATCAACCTGGTGTACTTCGGCGCCGCCTGGTACTCCGGCAACCGGGCGTGGACGGCCGCGGTCGCCAAGCACGACCTCGACGAGCGCACGGTCGAACTGGCCGCCGAGCGGGAGCGGTCCGCGGCGCAGGCGGTCGCCCTCGAACGGGTCCGCATCGCCCGCGAGCTCCATGACGTCGTCGCCCACCACGTGTCCCTGATGGGCGTGCAGGCCGGCGCCGCCCGACGGGTGATCGACCGCGACCCGGTGCAGGCCGCGGCGTCCCTCGGGGTCGTCGAGGACAGCGCCCGGACCGCGGTGGAGGAACTGCGGCGGATGCTCGGCACCCTCCGGCAGACCGATGCGGACGGTCACACGCTGCCCGCCGACGCGCCGAGCACCGAGGGACTCGCGCGGCTGCCGGAACTGGCCGCGGCCGCGACGACCGCCGGACACGACACCGGCTTCAGCGTCGTCGGTGACGTCCGACCCGTTCCGCCGACCGTCGCGGCGGTCGCCTACCGGATCGCGCAGGAGGCCGTGACGAACGTCCTCAAGCACGCGGGGCACGACGCCCGCGCCGACCTGCGGCTGCGGTACCTGCCGGACGGCCTCGAGCTCGAAGTGACGGACACCGGGGCCGGGGCTCGGGCCTCCCGGTCGACCGCGGGCAGCGGACTCGGCCACGTCGGCATGCGCGAGCGCGTCGCCGCGGTCGGCGGACGGATCGAGATCGGGCCCCGTGCCCGCGGCGGCTACCTGGTGCGGGCATGGCTGCCGACGGCGTGATCCGGGTGGTCCTGGCCGACGACCAGGACCTGGTGCGGGCCGGTTTCCGGGTGATCCTGGAATCGGAACCGGGTGTGCAGGTCGTGGCCGAAGCCGCCGACGGCGCCGCAGCCGTGGCCGCCGTCGCCGCCCACCGGCCGGACGTCGTCTGCCTCGACGTGCAGATGCCCGGCGTCGACGGGCTCGAGGCCGCTCGGCGCATCACCGCCACCGACGACCCGCCGGCGGTGCTCGTGCTGACGACGTTCGACACCGACGAGTACCTGTTCGACGCCCTCGCCGCCGGGGCCAGCGGGTTCCTGCTGAAGAACGCCTCCCCCGAGAAGCTCATCGAGGCGGTGCGCACGGTCGCCGCCGGGGACGCCCTGCTCTCCCCGGACGTGACCCGACGGGTGATCAGCCGTGCGACGAGCGCGAGCGCGCCGGTGGTGGCGCCGGTGACCGCGCCCGCGACCGACGGCGTGCACGCGGGACCCGGTGCTGATCCGGTGGCCGGCCTGACCGAGCGCGAGACCGAGGTGCTCCGGCTGCTCGGGCGCGGACTGAGCAACGCCGAGATCGCCCGACTGCTCTTCGTCGGGGACGCGACCGTGAAGACCCACGTGTCGAACGTGCTGCAGAAGCTCGGCGTGCGGGACCGGATCCAGGCCGTGGTGTGGGCGTACGAGAACGGCGTGGTCCGCTCCGGCGACTGAGCCCTCCCCCGCAAGACGCAACGTCGGCGGCACGGCGCAAGGGTGTTCCGTTGCGCGGAACCGCCCACGTTGCGTCTCGCGGAAGGGACCGTCTCCCCCGCATGGCGGAGGAGCCCGGGCGACGATCCCCGTCTCGTGCCGGAGGCGCCGACCCCACCCGCCCTCGTACCGTCGGAGGCGCAGCGACGGTCGCTGCGGAAGGGACCCGCCATGCTCAGCATCGAGGGAGTGACCAAGCACTTCGGCGAGCGCCGCGTGCTCGACGACGTCGGCTTCACGGTCGGTCGGGGCCGGTTGACCGGGTTCGTCGGAGGCAACGGCGCCGGCAAGACCACCACCATGCGCATCATGCTCGGCGTGCTGGACGCCGACAGCGGCACGGTCGCCATCGACGGCGTCCCGATCGGCCCGGCCGACCGGCGTCGGTTCGGGTACATGCCCGAGGAACGCGGCCTGTACCCGAAGATGCCGGTGGCCGAGCAGGTCACGTACCTGGCGCGGCTGCACGGTGTCGACCGCCGGACCGCGACGGCGCGGACCACGGAGCTGCTCGAGCGGCTCGAACTCGGCGTACACGCCGGCGACCCGGTGGAGAAGCTCTCGCTCGGCAACCAGCAGCGCGTGCAGGTCGCTGCCGCCTTGGCCCACCGGCCCGAGGTCCTGGTGCTCGACGAGCCGTTCTCGGGCCTCGACCCGATGGCCGTCGACACGGTCCTCGGCGTCCTCCGTGAGACCGCGGCGGACGGCGTGCCGGTGCTGTTCTCCAGCCACCAGCTCGACGTGGTCGAGCGGCTCTGCGACGACGTCGTCGTGATCGCGGGCGGTCGCATCCGGGCGGCCGGGCCGCAGGACGAACTCCGACGGAAGGCGGGACCGGCGGCGTGGGAGCTCCTGGTGGCGGACGACGTCGCCTGGCTCCGCGACGAACCGGGCGTCACCATCCGGGAGTTCGACGGCGGCTACGCCCTGTTCGAAGCGGACGAGTCCGTCGCCCAGGCCGTCCTGCAGCGCGCGGTCGGCCGGGGCGCGGTGGCGTCGTTCGGTCCGCGGGTCCCCCGTCTCAGCGAGGTCTTCACGGAGGTCGTCCGATGAGCGTCGTCCAGCGCAGCACCGTCGACGCGGTCCGGCTCGTCACCGTGCGGGAGATCCAGGCCCGGCTCCGCAGCAAGGCGTTCGTCGTCTCCGCGGCGATCCTGCTCGTGATGGTCGTGGCCGGCATCGTCATCGCGGGCATCGTCGGCAAGTCAGCGGCGAACGCGACGACCCCGGTCGCCGTGGTCAGCGGTGTGAGCCTGCCGAGCTCCGACGGGCTCGACGTCACGCGGACCACTGACCGCGCATCCGCCGAGCAGCTCGTGCGCGGCGGCGAGGTGGACGCCGCGATCGTCCCCGACGGCGGACAGCTCGGCTTCCGGGTCGTCGGACTCGACAGCGCGCCGACCGACGTCGTGCAGGCGCTCAGCGTCTCCCCCGAGGTCGACCTGCTCGACCCCGGTGCGCTGCCGCCCGGGCTGGTGTCCCTGGTGGGGATCGCGTTCGGCGTGGTCTTCTTCGCCTCGGCCGTGACGTTCGGACAGTCGATCGCGCAGAGCGTGGTGGAGGAGAAGTCCACCCGGGTCGTCGAGATCCTGATGGCGGCGATCCCCGCACGGGCACTGCTCGCGGGGAAGGTGATCGGCAACAGCGCGATGGCCCTCGGACAGATCGTGGCGATCGCGATCGCCGCCGCCGTCGCACTCGCGGTGACCGGCCAGGACAACCTCTTCACGCTGCTCGGCCCGAGCGCGCTGTGGTTCGTCGGGTTCTTCGCGGTCGGGTTCGTCCTCATCGCGGCGCTGTTCGCGGCGTCGGCGGCCCTGGTGTCCCGTCAGGAGGACGTCGGCAGCGTGACCACCCCGGTGATGATGCTGCTGATGATCCCGTACTTCCTCATCGTGTTCGCCGCGGACGACCCGACGATCCTCGGCATCATGTCGTACGTGCCGTTCAGCGCCCCGATCGGCATGCCGGTCCGGATCTTCCTGGGGACGGCCGAGTGGTGGGAGCCCGTGCTCTCGCTGGTCGTCGTCGCAGCGTCCGCCCTCGTCGTGGTGCTCCTCGGTGCCCGGGTCTACGAGAACGCGCTGCTCCGCACCGGTGGCCGGGTGAAGCTGGCCGAGGCCATCCGCGGCTGACCCTGGTCACCGATGCTCCGGAGGACGCGCTCGGTCGGTCCCCCGTGGCGGTTCCCGGACACCGGACTGCCATGGGGGACGGCTGTCGTGGGATGCTTCGCGTGATGCCGATCGACGACGCGAAGCCGGTGCGTCTCGACGTGACGGGGACGGACCTCGGGGAGGCCGCGACCTTCATCGCGGACCTCTACGGCGCGGAACTCCGCGTCGAGCCCGTCGCGACCCCGTTCTCGTTCCGGTACGCGGCACTCGGCGACAGCACGATGTCGCTGCACATCGCCCAGTTCGCCGGACACGTCGACGGGGAACTGCCGCCGTCGGACGCCGTCATCGTCCAGTGGCTGCAGTCCGGGTCCTCCCGGCTCGACACCGGGGGCAGCGTCCTCGACATGGAACCGGGCGTCCCGGTGCCGCTGCTGCCCGAGCGCACGTTCTCGTTCAGCATGGAGGACTACGAGCAGCGGCTCGTGCACCTGTCCCGTGAGGTCGTCGAACGCGTCGCGGCCGAGCAGGGTGCGGACCTGACCGCCGGCCTGCGCTTCGACCACACGACACCACCGTCCGACCAGTCCGTCCGGACCTGGCACAACACGGTGTCGCTCATCTCGCACACCCTGCGTGACGGCACGCCAGGCCGTCTGCTGCACGCCGAGATGGCACGGCTGGCCGCGGCGTCCCTGCTCGAGATGTACCCGCAGCAGCGCCCGGCACGCCGGAGCCCCGAAGGCACGGCACTGTCGGTGCACGTCCGCGCAGCCGTCGAGTACGTCAACGACCACGCCCGGATGCCGATCACGACGAGCTCGCTGGCACGACACCTTGACGTGAGCCTGCGTGCACTGCAGGAGGCGTTCCAGCGGGACCTGCAAACCACGCCGAACGCCTACATCCGGCAGGTGCGCCTGGACCGGGTGCGACAGGAGCTGCTCGCCTCCGAGCCGACCGCCGTCACCGTCCGCGAAGTGGCCGCGGGGTGGGGCTTCGCGCACCTCGGTCGCTTCGCGCAGCAGTACGTGGCCGAGGTGGGCGAGACCCCGATGGCCACCCTCGAGCGCTCGGCGCGGGGTCCGGTAGCGGACTGACCCGGCCAACTCGTGGCGGCACCGGTCGACGGGAGGAGGCCGTGCCTCCCGACCGTCGGTCCGGCAGGGCTCAGATGAAGTCGGTGTGCGCGTTCGGCGCGTAGGCCGTCATCAACGTCGCCGCGGCGAGCCGGGCGGAGCGCGCCGGACGGGTCGTGCGGTGGATCGCAGCCTCGACCTTGGCGCCCTCGACGAGCAGCGACAACGCGTCGGCGACGTGCAGGGGCAGTCCTGCCCGACCGGCGAGCGCGTGCAGGTGGGCCTCGATGCCGCGCAGGTGCTCGTGAGCCAGGGCGGCGACGCGCGACTCGGAGCGCCCGAGCTCGCCGTAGCCGTTGATGAAGGCACATCCGGTCCATGACTCGTCCTCGAAGCAGGACTCGAGGTGTGCGAAGACCGTCAGGATCTCGTCCCGGGCGTCGGCAGCCCCGACGGCGGCGGCGGCGAGACCGTCGTTCCACCGCTCGTGGCGGTGCTCGAGCACGGCGACGACGACGTCGATCCGTTCCGGGAAGAGCGCACGGACCGTGGCTTGGTCTGCCCCGGCGAGCGTCGCGATGGCGGCGTGGTCGAGACCGACGGCCCCCTCGGCGGTGAAGACCCGGTCAGCGGCGTCGACGACGCGAGCACGGTCCCAGCGGTGCGGTGCCTGCTCGACGTCGACGCCCACGTCAGATGGTCGTCGTCGAGGTGCGGAGGGCGGTGCCGTGAGCAGATCGCTCGGCGCACAGCGCCTCGAGCCGGCCCAGTCGTGCCCAGACGACCCGGTGGTCGGCCGTCAGCCCGGTGGCGTCGGCCGTCACACGGGCGTTCCCCTGCTGGAGGGCGTTCACGCGACGGCCTGGAAGAACTCGGCGTACGTGGGGTCGGTGCTGACGCCGATGCCGAGTCGGCTGATCACGATCCGGTCGATCTCGACGGGCGAGGACATGCCTCGTCGGTGCCACTCCAGGGGGTCGGAGCGGAGTTCCTGCATCATGGTGGAGTCACGCACGGGGGGCCTCCTGTTCGCGCAGCAGCGCGGTCATGTCGATGGGTTCGGTCAGCGCGACGGTGTCGTACGGCGCTGTTGCGGCGGTGATCACGAGGCGACCACCAGGGCGATCACGGCGAGCGTGAACGCGGTGACGGCGGCGAGGCCGGCGACGAGCGCGCTGGCGGTCAGGATCCGGCGGCGGGTCGCCTCGCGGACCTCGGAGAAGGTCTCGGTGCGCCTCGGGCGGCGAACGGCCGGGCCTCCGGCGAGAGGTGTCGGGATGGCGGTGATGGTGGCGGGCATGAGCTTCGCCTCCTCTGCAGGGACCTCGGACGGTCCCGTGTCGACCAGGGCGACCGCTGCGTACAGGCCACCGCAGATCGCGGGGGATGTCGGGGCACTCGGGATGATGTTCGTCCTGGTGTCTGCGACGCTACGACAGCCGTCCGGCGGGACACGAACGCGTTCGTGGATCCGCGACTCGCGACGGGGCGCACCGCGCTTCCCGAGCGGGGGTCACGCGCGTTCCGCGCATCGCGTTGCGGGCCGGGCTCGGCCGAGTCGGACCGGGCGGCGGGCCGGATCGGTCAGCGAGCCGGGCCGGTCAGCGCAGTGCCCGCCGGTAGCGCCAGCGGACGACGACCTGCGCGACCCGGAGCAGCGGGAACACGAGCGCCCAGTGGCGAGTCGTGGACGGCCGGGTCAGGGAGCGCAGCGTCAACCACACGGCGTCGCCCTCACGGGTGACGACGAAGGCCTCCTCGCCGTCGACCGGGTGGCCGGGCAGCGTCCGGTAGGCGAACCCGACACGGTCGGCGGTGCGCACGACCTCGACGACCTCGACGGGCTCCCGCACGACGACCAGCCCGATCGGGAAGCGCACGTCCAGCCGCTGACCCGGTCGCGCCTCCGTGTCGTCGGGCACCGAGAAGCCGCTGCGCGTCTTCACGCCCCAGCGGAGCACCGACCGGGAGGCCCGCTCCCACACCGCCTCGCCCGTGCCGACCGCAGACCGCCGCTCGTACCGCCGGTACGTCGGGGCCGTGGGGCCCCAGACGGCGGACGCGACCGCCGTCCGTGCCGCGCCCGCCGCGCTGCCCCGTCCGACCGCGGCCGTCCCCTCGTCGCTGCCCATGCCGGCCATCCTGCCCGAAGGACGTGCGCGGGAGCGGTGGACGACCCTCCCGGCCCATCGCCGACCACCCCGTCGTCAGGCCCCGCGCGTACCGTCCAGACCATGAGCAACGTCATCATCCTCGGCGGCCACGGTCGCGTCGCCCTCCTCACCGCGCAGCTCCTGACGGCCCGCGGCGACACCGTCTCGTCGGTCATCCGCAAGGCCGAGCAGCAGGACGACGTCCGCGGCACCGGTGCGGAGCCCGTCGTCGCGGACATCGAGCAGCTCGACATCGCCGGGCTCACCGACCTGGTCCGCGGACACGACGCGATCGTCTGGGCAGCAGGGGCGGGTGGGGGTTCCGCCGAGCGCACCTGGGCCGTCGACCGGGACGCCGCGATCCGCTCCATGCACGCCGCGCTCCAGGCGGACGTCCAGCGATTCGTCCTGGTCTCCTGGTCGGACGCGGGCCTCGGCCACGGCGTCCCCGAGGACGACGACTTCTTCGCCTACGCCGAGGCGAAGACCATCGCCGACGCGGTCCTCCGCGACTCGGCCCTCGACTGGACGATCGTCGCCCCGAGCACCCTGACCGACGACGAGCCGACCGGGTCCGTCGAGACCGCCGACCCGTCCTCCAGCATCGCCCGCGGGGACGTCGCCGCACTGGTCGCCGCAGCCCTGCACGACGACGCGTCGGTCGGCAAGACCTTCCGCGTCAACACCGGTGACGTCGCGATCGAGCAGTTCGTCCGCGACTGAGCGGTCGCCGCTCGCTGCGCCGTCGTCCCGCGCTGCGAGACGCCCGCATGTCCACGAGACGCCGCCGGATCCGGTGGCGTCTCGTGCTGTCGGCAGCGTCTCGTGCTGTCGGCAGCGCTCAGGGGAGCAGCGCGGCGGCCACCGCGCGGGCCGTCGCGGTGTCGCCGGCGCCGCCCCGGAGGCGCATCGCCAGTGCCCCGGACACCACGAGGAGCAGTCGGTCGGCGAGGACGTCGGCCTCCTCCGGCCCGACCAACGGCACCGCAGCCTGCCGG
The DNA here is from genome assembly GCF_003234145.1 of Curtobacterium sp. MCPF17_011. Classification (NCBI taxonomy): domain Bacteria; kingdom Bacillati; phylum Actinomycetota; class Actinomycetes; order Micrococcales; family Microbacteriaceae; genus Curtobacterium; species Curtobacterium sp. MCPF17_011. Next base: position 71,346 of record NZ_QKSK01000003.1, on the reverse strand, counting down.
AGGCGCGACCGCAGCGTGGCGGTCTCGTGGTGCAGGACGACCGTGATCTCGTCGGGCGGATCCGCGTACTCCGACGCCGTGCCGAGGAAGGCGCACCACCGCGACCCGGTCGGCGTCGACCGGAAGTCGTCGAGCGCGTCGAAGACCGCCAGCAGCCGGCCCCGGTCGTCGGGCGCATCTGCGACGGCGTCGTCCCACACCCGCAGCCACTCGTCGTGCCGCCGTTCGAGCGCTGCGGCGACCAGGGCTTCCTTGCTGGCGTACCCGCGGTAGAGCGTGGCGGCGGAGACCCCGGCGCGTTCGAGGACGGCGTCGATCGGGGTCGCGGCGATGCCCCGCGTGAAGAACAGCTCCTCCGCGGCGTCGAGGAGCTTCCGCTCCGTTCCTGGACGCATCGTCATGCCAGCACCCTAGGCTCTCAAAAGTGAAACGTACGTTTTCGTTCTTGGGTTCGCCCGGCGCGCTCGTCGGCAGCGGTACCGCGCTCATCGCGGCCACCTACGGGTTGGTCCGCCTGGCGTACGGACTGTTCCTGCCCGACGTCCAGCACGCGATCGGGCTCGGCGACGGCCCGGCGGGCTGGATCGCGTCGGGCTCCTCGGTCGTGTACTGCGTCGGCGCGCTCGCCGGGTTCCTGGTCGCACCGACGCACCCCCGGACCGCCGTCGTCCTGGCGGTGCTCACGGCCGGCCTCGGTGTCGCCGGGATGGCCGCGAGCACCGGCCCACTGGGGTTCGGCGTCGCCGCGGTCGTCAGCTCGGCGGGGGCAGGGCTGGCCTCCCCCGCACTCGTCCGACTCGTGCAGCGGAACCTGACGGCTGACCGGGCGAACGGGGCGCAGGCCGTGGTCAACTCCGGCACGGGGCCGGGTCTCGTCATCGCGGGCCTCCTGGCCCTCGTGCTGCTGCCGGACTGGCGGACGGCCTGGGCCGTGGCGGCCCTCGTCACGGTGCTCGCCGGTGCGGCCGTCCTGCTCGCCGACCGAGCGGGCGCAGCAGCACCGGCACCAGCACCAGCACCAGCACCGGATCCCCCGACCGACACCGGAGCCACCACCGTTCCACCCCGCCCCTGGTTCGCCGCACACCGCCGCCCCGTGCTGGTGGCACTGCTGCTCGGCACCGGATCGGCCGCGGTGTGGACGTACGGTCGGACCCTGCTCGTCGACGCCGGCGCACCGACGGCCCTGTCAGTGGTGGCGTGGATCGCCCTCGGGGCCGGAGGTGCGGCGGTGGCCCTGACGTCCCGGTGGCTCGGGCGACTGCCGGCGCGGACCGCGTGGACACGCACCGCGGCCGTGGTGGCGATCGCGACCCTCGGCCTCGGCGTGGTCGCGCAGCTGCACGGCGCCGCCCTGACCGCGGTGGCGCTGGGCTGCTGCGCACTGTTCGGGTGGGGCTACACCGCCGCGACCGGCGCTCTCATCTCGTGGACGGCCGAACTCGACCGCGACCGCGCGGCCGCCGGCACCTCCGTGCTCTTCGTGGTCCTGGTCTTCGGGCAGGCACTGGGGGCGGCCGCAGCGGGCAGCGCGGTCACCGCGGCGGGGACGGGCCCGGTGCTCGTCGCCGCCGCGGTGGTCGTCGCGCTCGGGGTGGTGCCGGCGCTCAGAAGTCCTCGCCGATGTCCGGCACGTCGGTCATCTCCTCGTTCCACGCAGGCCGCGCGGGCTGCAGGCGCAGAGTCTCCGACTCGAGGTACTCGATGACCTCCGGGTCGAACGGCTCGTCGGCGCTGTCCGGCACCGGCGTCGAGAAGATCTCGCTGGCCGGCCCGATGAGCAGGTGCGCGTAGACCGTCCCGCCGCCCTCGGTGATGATCGGGATCTGGACGACGTCGGACTTGTTCGCCACGGCCAGGGCACGGCAGTACCGGAGGAGGGCCTTGCAGGTGCGGTCCCCGGTCAGGAAGGAGCTGTTCACGTAGTGGATGCGGCGCATGTCGGCCAGGGTGTCGGACGGTCCCTGAGCCCACGCCTAGGCTTTGCCGGAGCCGGACAGTCGGCGCGGAAGGACACCACCATGGGCAAGCTCGTCTACGACTCGACGTTCACCGCGGAGTTCGACGACCGCCTGCTGACGCACCTGCAGATCGTGATCGGGATGAAGCTCCGCCGCGGCGAGTCCTTCATGTTCTCGTGGAAGGACGACGTGGAGCTCGGTGACGGCCGCACCGCGATCTGGCTCGACCGCTCGATGCCCCTCGTCTTCCGCTACTCGGGCAGTCGCATCCCCGCCGTGAACCGCGCCTGGGTCGAAGCGCTCGGCCTGACCGCCGGGTCGTCCGCGGGCCTCCGCATCGTCCCGGAACCGACTGATTCCGGGGACACCCTGTGAAGCGCACGGTCCTGACCTACGGCGGGACGCAGTACACGATCGCCAACGAGGACACGGAGACGGTGCAGGCGCGCATCGACGCGGGTCTGCGGGACCAGCCGTTCATGTGGCTGCAGGTCAACTACGGGGACGGCCGGGTGACGCCCGCCGTGCTCCTCATCTCCCCGGCGACCCCGGTGGCGATCATCACCGAGCGGGACGTCGACGAGCAGGACGAGGACGGCTCCGTCGCCCGCTACCTGCTGCCCGAGCAGACCCGGCCGGCGTCGATCGAGATCGGGCCCACCGAGCACTAGCGACGTCGGGAGCGGTCGACCGCTCTGCCGTCCGACGCCACTTCAGCCCCGACCGCCGCCGAGCAGTGCGCGCAGGGCGTCCTCCAACGGCACGGCGACCGATTCGACCTCGGCGGACGCCAGGGGTTCCACGCGGGTCGAGGTCCGCATCATGGTCATGCCGAGCACGACGGACAGGGCGATCTCGGCGCGGACGAGCAGGTCGTCGTCGATCTCGTCCGGGCTCCCGGCTCGCACGGCGCCGGCGAGGCGTTCCGCGTAGCCGCGCAGGGTCTCACGACGGATGCGGTCCACGACCTCGTCTCCGGAGCTCCGGAGCAGGAGCAGCAGCTGCATCGAGTCCTCGTCCGTGGGCGACCGGATGATGTGCCGGATGAGGCCGCCGAGCGCCCGCTCCAGGTCCGAGCCCGAAGGCGCAGCGTCCCGGTCCGGCGCTGCTCGATCGAGACAGGCGCGGAACAACCCCTCCTTCGATCCGAAGTACCGGTTGATGAGCGCGACGTTCACCCCGGCGTCGGCGGCGATGTCCCGCACGGTCGTGGCCCGGTAGCCGTCGAAGGCGAACCGGCGCCGGGCAGCCTGCACGAGGGCCAGGCGAGTGGCGGCGGCGTCCTTGCTCATGGCCCGAGCGTAGCGCCCGCGTCGGTGCGACCGATCGTGATGTAAGCGCATGTTGACATCGGTGTGAGAACGCGTACCCTCGTCAAGTCAGCAGTTGTTGACATCGACAGCGTCGTCGGCCCCCTGCCCAGAACACCCCGATCCGACGGAGCACGATGTCCACCGCCACCGCGAGCCCCCGCACGGGCTCGACCCCGACCACCGAACACGGCCGGCGCCCGAACAGCACCGCGATCATCGTCTACCTGTCCCTGGGTGGCCTGTCGTTCGCGGTCCTGCAGTCCCTCGTCGCACCCGCGCTCTCGACGATCGGCACGGACCTCGGCGCCTCGACCAGCGCCGCCAGCTGGGTCCTCACCGCCTACCTGCTCTCCGCGTCGGTGCTCACCCCGATCCTCGGTCGCCTGGGCGACATGGTCGGCAAGCGCAAGGTGCTCATCGTGGTCCTCACGATCCTCCTGGTCGGTGCCGTCCTCGCCGCGCTCGCCCCGAACCTCGGCGTGCTCATCGTCGCCCGAGCCCTGCAGGGCGCGGCGGGCGCGGTGATGCCGCTGTCCATCGGCATCGTCCGCGACGAGCTGCCGAAGGAGAAGGTCAGCGTCACCATCGGCCTGCTCTCCGCGATCTTCGGCATCGGTGCCGGCGTCGGCATCGTGGCCGCCGGGCCGATCGTCGAGCACCTGTCGTGGCACTGGCTGTTCTGGCTGCCCGCCGTCCTCGTCGTGATCGCCCTGCTCGGTGCCGTGTTCGGCATGCCCGAGTCCCCGGTGCGGAAGCCCGGCCGTCTCGACGTCGCCGGCACCGCCGTCCTCGCCGTCTCGCTCGTCGCGATCCTGCTCGCCGTCAGCGAGGGCCAGACGTGGGGCTGGGGCGACGTCAAGACCGTCGGCCTGCTGATCGTCGGTGCCGTCGCCCTCGTCGCGTTCGTGTTCGTCGAGCTGCGCGTCGCCGAACCCCTCATCGACGTGCGGCTCTTCGCCGTCCGCGGGGTCTGGACCGCCCACGTCGTCGCGCTCGTCTTCGGCTTCGCGATGTTCGGCACGTTCGTCCTCGTCCCGACGCTGCTGCAGCTCCCCAGCGCCCTCGGCTACGGCTTCGGCAAGGACGTCACGCAGGCGGGTCTCTTCCTGCTCCCGACCGTCGTGATGATGGTCATCGCCGGGCCGATCGCCGGGATCCTCGTCCGCAGGGTCGGGCCCAAGCCGCCGATGCTCATCGGCGGGATCGCCATCGTCGCCGCGTTCGTGATCCCCGCGATCTCGCACGCCGCCCTCGCCGAGGTGGTCATCTCGGGCGTCTTCACCGGCATCGGCATCGGCCTGGCACTGGCCGCCTGCTCGAACGCGATCATCGAGAGCGTGCCGGCGAACCAGACCGGCGAGGCGATCAGCGCGAACACCGTCGTCCGGACGATCGGTTCCAGCGTCGGCACGGCCGTGATCGCGGCACTCATCACCTCACACAGCACCCCGCAGGGTCTGCCCACCGACGACGCGTTCACGATCGGGTTCTGGGCGTGCACGGGGGTGGCCGTCCTCGCGGTGGTCGCGGCCCTCGCTGCCCCGTCGATGCGCGCCCGCCGGGCCGCAGCGGTCGCCGCGGGCGTCGACGACTTCGACGAGGTCACGCACTGACCCGCTGAACGGGCCCGGTCGGCGAGACGCCGCCGGTCGTGCGAGACGCCGCCGGAATCGGCGGCGTCTCAGCGACTCGGCGGCGTCTCGGGCTGACGACCGAAGAGCGACGCGAGCGTCGCGACGATCGCCATCCGGAGCCGGACGCCGGCGGGCGGGGCCGGCGGCAGGGTCCGGATCGGTGCGGTGAAGGCGAGGTCGTGCAGGTTGTTGCGCTTCGACCCGTCCCAGTTCGCGAAGAGGTACGGCGTGCCGAGCGCCATCAGGCTGCGGACCGGTGCCGGGCGCACGCCGGAGGCGGCGACCGCGTAGCCGGAGTGGCCGGCGGTGATCGCCTGGATGACGGTGTCCGCGTCGGTGACCCCGTTGGCGGTCACCACGGTGGTGATGCCCGTGCGGTCGCGGGCGACGAATTCGATGATGTGTTCAGTCACGAGGAGCTCAGGGTGGCGAGTGTCTGTCTCGGCGCGGGTGAGACGCGCGAGGCTTGGCCGGAACCGACGTTGCTTCCGTCCTCGAGGATACGTCGCACCCGTCGGGACGGTGCACGGACGATCCCGATTGCGTACGGTTGCCCGTGTCCCGGGCCCGCACCCGCGCCCGCGCCCGCGACCACCGGCGCCGTGCACCGGTCAGGCGACCCAGACGACGATGCCGTTGTAGCCGTTCAGCAGCGCTGCGACCCCCGCGCGCAGGGCGCGGCCGGCACGCTCGTCGGTGAACGTGGACGGGTCGTGGTGACTCGAGGTGCCGAGCCCTTCACCGCGGAAACCGGCGCCGGTCCAGTCCGCCGCCGTCACGTTCGCCGTGGGTTCGGCGATCTCGGCACCGAGCACGAGGAACTGCTGGTGCAGCGCGGACGGTGAGATCGCGGCGATCGGGTCGACCAGCTCGTCGCCGACGCTGATCACCAGGTCGGTGCGCTTGCCGATCGCCGCGGCGACGGACGGCAGCCGGTCCTCGGCGGTGTCCGCGACGACCGGGACGACCGTGACGTCCTCGGACCGGGCCCACGAGCGGACGGCGTCGACGAGGGTCTCGGTCTGTGCATCCGGCTTCCCCGGGGACAGCAGGACCACCCGGTACCCGGTCGGTGGCGCCACGTCGTCCCACGAGTGCGGTGCGGGGCTGACGGTGGCCTCCGGCGCGGGCGGCGAGTCCGGGTCGACGAACCCCGGGCCGAGCGCGCCCGTCCCGCGGACCGGGGTGGGGGCGTCGGTCGGCACCGCCGTGGTGGCGGCTCCGGTCCGGAGGCCCGTGGCCTGCTCGGCGTCGGCGGTGCGGCCCGTCTGCTCCGCCCCGGTCGAGCAGCCGGTGACGAGGACCGAGCCGGCCGCCACCAGGGCAGCGGCGGCGAGGACGGTGGTGGCGCGACGAGTCAGACGGATCACGAGACGCCATGCAAGCACAACCGGAGGCCGCGACGGACCGGTGGGAGCCGCTGTCCAGAGCCCGTCCAGCCGTTCGTAACCCGTTGTTCGCCTGCGCGTCGATCTCGGCCGCGATGGTCAGGCCGGTGATGCACCGAACCACCCGTCCCGCTCGCAGCGGGCTCCACCTCCTCCCCGCGGTCTTCCGCCCCCGGCCCGTCCTCCCCCGGATCGTCGCGCGGCTGGTCGCCGTCCTCGTGCTCCTCGGCGCCGTCGTCGTGAGCCTGTTGACGGGAGTGTCCGCGGCGAGCGCCCACGGCTTCAGCTCCGTCGTCTACGCGGACGTCAGCGGGAAGGGGGCCGACACCGTGCGGGCCCGACTGGGGCTGGAGTACGACCTCATGCTCGTGTCCGTGGCGACGAGCGAGCACGACGACGAGCTGTACCGACAGGGCCAGGCCGCGTGGGACGACGGCGACGACCCCGGCATGGTCAGGGCGGCGGAGGCGCACCACGACGCGATCAGCGAGTACCTGTTCGACCGGTTCTCGATGACCTCCGGTGGGGAGGCGTGCACCGGCACGCTCCAGGACACCATGGAGGTCGACGTGCAGGACGAGGTCCCCTACGCCGAGGTCGTCGCGGACTTCGCCTGCCCGACACCGGGACGCACCGACCCGGGGCACGTGGTGGAGTCGACGCTCTTCCCGGACAGCGAGACGTTCGTGCGGGACACGAAGACGATCGTCACGTACGACGTCGACGGCAAGCAGGGCACAGCCACCCTCGACGCGTCCCAACCGAGGTTCTCGACCGAGCAGTCGGCGGGGCAGCGGTTCTGGGAGTTCTTCACCCTCGGGGCGGAGCACCTGCTGACCGGGATCGACCACATCCTGTTCCTCATCGCGCTGATCGCCGGCTCCCGACGGCTGCGCGAGGTCGTCTACACGGCGTCGGCGTTCACGATCGCGCACTCGATCACGTTCATCCTGGCGGCGCTCGGCGTCGTCAGTCCGCCGTCGATCGTGGTCGAGCCGCTCATCGCCCTCTCGATCGCCGCAGTGGCCGGCTGGTACCTCTGGCGGTTGGCGACCCGACGGTCGCAGGCTGACGCGCTCGTCCTGTCCGACCAGGGACGGTTCGCGCTGGACCGCTCCGGGTGGTCCCGACTGGCCGTGGTGTTCGCGTTCGGGCTCATCCACGGGCTCGGGTTCGCCGGAGCGCTGGGCATCCACGAGGCGTTCTCGTGGCAGCTGCTCGTGTCGCTGCTCGTCTTCAACGTCGGCATCGAGGCGGTCCAACTGGCGATCATCGTGATCGTGTTCCCGCCGCTGTCCCTGCTCCGCCGGAAGTCCCACCGGGTCTCACTCTGGGTCACCGGCGCCGTGACGGCCGGGGTGTTCGTGATGGGGATGATCTGGTTCGTCCAACGGCTGGTCGAGGGCTGACGACGCCTGGGCTCTCCTACCACCTGCGGGCCGGAACCCGTATGGACACACAGCGTTCACCCACGATCTACGAAGGCGATGCAGAGTCTGTCTGCTGCACCATCCCTGTCACTGAGAACGGAAACACATGAGTCTCCTGTCCGGCGCCCCCTCCCGGCGCAGAACCACCACCCTCCGCTTCGGCGGGGCCGTCATCGGCGCCGCCCTCATCGCGGGCGCCTGCCTCGTCGGCACCGGCTCCGCGAGCGCGGCCACCGCCACCCCGACGACGAACATCTCGTCCGGTGGCCCGATCCACATCCTGCTCGGCGTCGGCGCGACCGAGAGCCAGCGCATCGCCTCGTGGTACTTCCCCGCGAACGTGAACCAGTCGGTCGAGATCCAGAAGACCGACACGATGACCGGCGGTGTCTTCACCGACGCGAAGAAGACGATCGCCGCGCAGAAGTCCGCGAACACCGCGGCCGACACCAGCACCACCGACAGCAGCACGAAGGCGATCCCGGGCATCACCAACGAGGCCGGCTACGTCAACGCGCACGCGGTCATCGACGGCCTCGAGCCGAACACGACGTACACCTACCACGTGGGTGCCGCGGACGGTTCGGCCTGGTCGACGTCCTACACCTTCACGACGAAGAGCTTCAGCGGCGACTTCGACTTCCTGTTCTTCGGTGACCCGCAGATCGGGTCGTCGGGCTTCGTCGACGACGACGGTGCCGGCTGGGCCGACACCCTGAAGTACGCCACCACGAAGGAGAAGGACGCCGAGCTCCTGGTCTCCGGTGGCGACCAGGTCGAGAACGCCAACAACGAGTACCAGTGGGGTGCGTTCGCCGACAGCAGCGACGTCCTCAAGCGCTACCCGTGGGCCTCGACCATCGGCAACCACGACGTCGGTGGCAAGTCGTACGAGCAGCACAACCAGCTGCCGAACTCGCTCAAGGTCCCGGACTTCTACCCGGGTGGCAACACCACCACGAACTCGGGTGGCGACTACTGGTACATGTACAAGGGCGTCCTGTTCATCGACATCAACTCGAACGCCTACGCGGGCGGCTCGGACGCAGCGCACGTCAACTACGTGCGCGACGTGATCACCCGTCACGGCGACGACGCGAAGTGGACCGCGCTGGTCTACCACCACTCGATCTACTCGCCGGCCGACCACGCGAACGACAAGGACAACCAGCAGCGCCGGTTCGACTTCACGCGCGCGTTCTCGGACATGGGTGTCGACCTCGTCCTGCAGGGTCACGACCACTCGTACTCGCGCAGCTACGCGATCAAGAACGGCAAGAAGGCCAACCCCGCCGAGCAGCCGGGCGCTGACGAGGTCTTCGCCGGCCCCGGTGGCGTCATCTACCTGACCGCCAACTCCGCGTCGGGCTCGAAGTACTACGACCTGACCACCCCGGACCCGACGCAGGGCGGCTACGGAGCCGACCCGCTCGACCCGACCGGTCAGCGCCACTTCGCCAACTCGGTGGAGAACCAGGAGCACGTCCGCACCTACGTCAAGGTCGGCGTCACGGACGACAACCTCGCCGTCACGACCGTCCGTGCCAGCGACTGCACCACGCTGAACTCGGCCGTCCAGCACGGCAAGGTCGACAGCTGCGGCGTCACCCTCAAGCCGACGGCCTCGGCCGACCCGGCAGCGATCGGCTCGACCGTGGACCAGTTCACGCTCGACGCCGCCCTGCCGGCGACGACCACCACGCTGAAGGCCTCGGCCACGAAGCAGTCCTACGGCACGGCCAAGCCGGTCACCCTCACCGCCACGATCGGCGGCGGCCTCGGTGACAAGAGCGGCACGGTCACCTTCACGGAGGCGGGCAAGACGCTCGGCACCGCACCGGTGACGAAGAACACGGCGACGTTCACGCTGCCGAAGACCACCTCGGTCGGCAAGCACAGCATCACCGCGTCCTTCACGAGCACCTCTGCCTACTCGGGCGAGGACACGGCGGCCACCACGGCGGTCGTGGTCACGGTCGCGAAGGCCACCTCGGCGTCGTCCATGACCTACGCCAAGGGCAAGGCCGTCGTCCGGGTCACCTCGCCCGGCAACACGGTGAACGGCGAAGCGAAGATTTACGACGGCAAGAAGCACATCAAGACCGTCAAGGTCTCCGGCGACACAGCCGCGACCCGCTTCGCCCTGAAGCGCGGCACGCACAAGCTGACGGTCGTCTTCAGCGGCACCGGCACGATCGCCGGCAGCACCAGCCCGGTCCTCTCGGTCCGGGTGCGCTGACCTCCGGTCAGGCAGAGTGAGGGCCCCGCGGCTTCGGCTGCGGGGCCCTCACCCGTTGCCGGGCCGTCGGCACAGCGACCGCGTCGGCTCCCCGCCCGCATCCGCTCGGCGTCAGGCGTTCTGCCAGACCCGCAACCAGTCGACGGTCATCTGCTGCGGGAACCGGGTCGACGAGTCCGGGGCACCCGGCCATCCCCCGCCGACCGCGACGTTGAGCACCACGAAGAACGGCTTGTCGAACACCCACCGGTCGCCACCCAGGTCCGCCGGCGTGACGGTGCGGTACGTCGCGCCGTCGACCGTCCAGCTGATCGACCCCGGTCGCCAGTCCACCCCGTAGACGTGGAAGTCGTCGGCGAAGGCGCCGGCCGGCAGCGTCGCCGTGCCGCTGATGCCCTCCGCGCCCGAGTACCCCGGGCCGTGCACGGTGCCGTGGACCGCTCCGGGCTCACGACCGATGTTCTCCATCACGTCGATCTCGCCGCACGCCGGCCAACCGACCTGCGGCAGATCAGCGCCGAGCATCCAGAACGCCGGCCAGATCCCCTGCCCGCGCGGGATCCTGATGCGCGCCTCGATCCGACCGTACTGGGCGGTGTACGTGCCCTGCGAGGTGAGCCGCGCCGACGTGTACGACCCGTCGGCCTCGCGCCGCGCGGTGATCACGAGGTTCCCACTGCCGTCGAGAGCCGAGTTCCGCCGCGAGTCCGTGTAGACCTCGAGCTCGCCGTTGCCCCAGCCGCCGCCACCCAGGTCGTACCGCCAGATCCCGGGGTTCGGGGCGCTGCCGGCGGTTCCGTCGAACTCGTCCGCGGCCAGGAGGGTCGGGCTGGTCGCTGCGCTCGCCGCATCCGGACGCAGACCGAACGCTCCGGCCGTTCCGACCGCCGCGGCAGCCCCGAGACCGAGCGTCAGCAGGCGACGACGATCGATCCCGCCGGACCCGTCGTCCGGGTGGTCGGTCTGCTGCTGGTCGTCTCGCTGCACGGTTCCTCCATCGCGTGCGGCGGCTCCGCACGGAGGGACAGGTTCACCCGTCGCCGTCCGCGGCGCCAGCCCCCCGTCCGGGCGCACCGCGTCGAGCGGCCAGGACCGCACCCCGGACGGACGGGAGGCCCGTGGCGGATCCGCCACGGGCCTCCCGTCCGTCAAGCGGTCACCACCGTGACCAGCGACCGTCGGTGCGGATCACGGTCAGGCGTGCCCTGCCGACGCCTCGACGGTCTCCTCGAGCACCTCGGCGGGCGCGTGCGTCGAGCGGGTGCGGACGAAGACGGCGGCGAGGACCGCCACCACGACCGCGACCACCCCGGCCACGACGAAGGCGGTGTGCATGCCACCGAGGAAGGCGTCCCGGGCGACGGCCGACGCCGCGGCGCTCAGCCCGTCCGGCACGATCCCCTGTGCCAGGCCCTGACGAGCGGCGGTACCGATTCCGAGGCCCGTCGTGCCGGAGAGCACCCCGGCGCTGACGACCGCGGACAGGACGGACGTGCCGAGTGCGCCGCCGAGCTGCAGTGCGGTCGCCTGGAACCCGCCCGCGACACCGGCGAGTTGGACCGGGGCCCCACCGACCACCGCCTCCGCGCCGGCGGTCATCGTGAAGCCCGCACCCAGGGCGAAGACCACGAACGGGATCGCCATGCCGATGTACGGCGAGTCCCGGGTGGTGCCGGTGAGCAGGAACAGGGCGACGCCGACCATGAGCAGGCCGATGGTCAGGGTGCGGCGGATGCCGAGCTTGGCGACCAGGGCGGCCCCGATCGGCGACGCGATGATCGAGACGCCGCTCAGCGGGAGCTGCATGAGCCCCGCCTGCAGACCGGTCACCCCGCGCAGGTTGAGCATGTAGAGGGAGAGGAAGAACGTCACGCCGAGCATCGCGAAGAAGTTCGCCCCGACGGCCAGACCACCGATCGACAGGGACGACGACCGGAAGAGCGACATCGGCAGCAGCGGGTCGGTGACGCGCAGTTCGACGACGACGAACACCACCAGGAGCGCGACGCCGGCGAGCAGCACGCCGAGGGTGAGCGGGCTCGTCCAGCCCCACGACTCGGACTGGACGACGGCGAGCACGATGCCGAAGAGGCCCAGGGCGAGCAGCACCACGCCGGGCACGTCGAAGCGTCCGCGGTGCGGGGCGGTGGACTCGCGCAGGACGAGGCCGCCGAAGACCAGGCCGACGACGGCGATCGGGGCGTTCACGAAGAACACCGACTCCCAGCCGAGCGAGGCCACGAGGACCCCGGCGACGATCGGCCCGGCGGCGATGGCGACCGAGGACGCGCCACCCCAGACCCCGACGGCGACGCCGAACCTCTCCTTCGGGAAGGTCGCACGGAGCAGCGCCAGGGTCTGCGGCATGAGCAGTGCGGCGCTGAGGCCCTGGACGGCGCGGAACACGATGACGCCGGTGGCGGTGCCGACGAGGCCGATCGCGACCGAGGACAGCGCGAACGCGACGACCCCGATGAGGTACATCCGACGACGGCCGAAGCGGTCCCCGAGCTTGCCACCGAGGATCAGGAACACGGCCAGTGCCAGCAGGTAGGCGTTGGTGATCCACTGCAGCTGGGTGAAAGTGGTGCCGAGGTCGGCGGCGATCGCGGGGTTCGCGATCGAGACGACGGTGGCGTCGAGGCCGACCATGAACAGGCCGAAGCACACGGCGACGAGGGTGGCGATCGGGTTGCCGCGCAGGCTGCGGCGGGTTCCGGGCATGGCTGTGCCCATGGGAGCTCCTTCGGACGACACGGATCGTGCTCCGACGGCTGGGCCGTGCGGCGAGGGGCACGAGGGGTGCGAACCGAAGGACGCGGGGGTGGCACCGACTGCGAGCGGTACACGAGCCGTCCGTCGACCTCACGCGACGGGCAGCCCCCTTGGTTCTGAAACCATAACGATACCAGAGGTGTGGTCGAGGTGAGCATCCGCTCCGGGCGTGCCGGCGTTGACCTCGGCCCACACCGCATCGAGGGACAGGCCGAGCACCCCGGCGAGCGCCGCCACCGTGGAGAACGCGGGGGTGGCGATGCGGCCGGTCTCGATCTTCCGCAGCGTCTCGGGCGACAGCCCGGCGGCGAGCGCGACGTCGAGCATCGACCGGTCGCCCCGTGCCGAGCGCAGCGTCCGGCCGAGGCGGAGGCCGCGTTCGAGGTCGAGCGGTGTGAGCGGGAGACGAACCATGGTCTGATAATAATACCGGTACAACTATCCCGACGGAAGAAGCGCCCGCATGATCGAGATCCTCACCCCGGCCGAGCTGCCCCGGGCGCGCGCCGCCGGCACGCTCGTCGCCGACATCCTGCACACGCTCCGCGGCCGGGCGACGGTCGGCACCAACCTGCTCGACCTCGACCGGTGGGCGGCGGAGATGATCCGCGCGGCCGGGGCGACCTCCTGCTACGTCGACTACGCGCCCTCGTTCGGGCGCGGTCCGTTCGGCCACCACATCTGCACGGCCGTCAACGACGCCGTCCTGCACGGCCTGCCGCACGACCGGGTCCTGGCCGACGGGGACCTGCTCACCCTCGACCTGGCCGTCGTGCATCACGGCTACGCGGCGGACTCCGCGATCAGCTTCATCGTCGGCCAGAGTCGGCCGGCCGAGAGCGTCGCGCTCATCGAGACGACGGAACGCGCCCTGGCCGCCGGCATCGCGGCGGCCAGGCCAGGAGCGCGACTCGGTGACCTGTCGCACGCGATCGGGTCCGTGCTGACCGAGGCCGGGTACCCGGTCAACCTGGAGTTCGGCGGCCACGGCATCGGCTCCACGATGCACCAGGACCCGCACGTGGCGAACGACGGACGACCGGGCCGTGGGTACGCGCTCCGCCCGGGGCTGCTCCTGGCACTCGAGCCCTGGATCATGGTCGACACCGACGAGCTCGTCACCGACCCGGACGGCTGGACGCTCCGCAGTGCGACGGGCAGCCGGACCGCCCACAGTGAACACACCATCGCGATCACCGACGACGGGGCCGAGGTGCTGACGCTGCCGTCGCGCCCGTAGCCCCGACGCGTCGAGGACGGTGACACGGTCGGCGGTGCGCGCTAGGTTGTTGAACAATCCCGACAGGAGGTCCGCATGCCCACGATCGACCTGAACAGCGACCTCGGCGAGGGCTTCGGAGCCTGGGCCGCGGGCGACGACCGCGCGGTGCTCGACCTCGTCTCCAGCGCGAACATCGCGTGCGGTGCCCACGCCGGCGACCCGACGATCATGCTCGACACCTGCCGGGCAGCAGCGGAGCGCGGTGTCGCGATCGGGGCGCACGTGGCCTACCGGGACCTCGCCGGCTTCGGCCGTCGGCCCGTGCACGTGACCCCGGACGAGCTGTACGCCGACGTCGTCCACCAGATCGGCGCCCTGGCCGCGGCAGCCCACGTCGCCGGCACCCGCGTCACCTACGTCAAGCCGCACGGCGCCCTCTACAACACGGCCTGCGCCGACGCGGTGCAGGCCGAGGCCGTCGTCCGCGCGGTCGCTGACGTCGACCCCTCGCTGGCGGTCCTCGCACTGCCCGGGTCGGAACTGCTCCTCGCCGCGGAACGGCACGGCCTCCGACCGGTGAGCGAGTCGTTCGCGGACCGCGCCTACGAACCGGACGGCTCCCTCGTCGCGCGCAGCCGACCGGGCTCGGTGCTGCACGACCCCGACCAGGTCGCGGCCCGCGTGCTCCGGATGGTGACCGACGGCGTCGCCACCGCGGTCGACGGCACCGACATCAGCGTCGGGGCCGACTCGGTCTGCGTGCACGGCGACTCGCCGGACGCGGTCGCGATGGCCCGGGCGATCCGCACGCTGCTGGCCGAGCAGGGCGTCGACGTCACGGCGTTCGCGGTGCCCTCGGCATGACCCCCGACGTCCGGGCGGCCGGTGCCGCGGCGGTACTGGCGACGTTCGACTCCCTGGCCGAGGTCGTGGCGTTCCGCGCCGGACTGGCGAACACGGCGCTGGCAGACACGGCACCGGCGGACACGGCACTGGCCGACCCGGGACTGGCCGACACGGGGCCCGCCGGCGCCGGGCTCCCCGGCGTCACCGAGGTCGTCTCCGGCGCCCGGACGCTGCTGTTCCGGTTCGACCCCGCCGTGACCGACGCCGGACGGGTCGGCTCCCTGCTGTCCGGAGTCCGGCCCTCCCGTCCCTCCGACGACCGCGAGGAACGCGCGCCCGTCGTCGTCCCGGTCACCTACGACGGCGTGGACCTCGAAGCCGTCAGCACCCTGACCGGCATGACCCGCGACGACCTCGTCGCCTGGCACACCGGGCAGGTGTGGACGAGCGCGTTCTGCGGCTTCGCCCCCGGTTTCAGCTACCTGACGGGTACCGCGCCGTCGCTCGACGTGCCCCGCCGGGACGCCTCGCGCACCGCCGTCCCGAGCGGCGCCGTCGCCCTCGCCGGCGAGTTCAGCGCCGTGTACCCGCGGACCTCGCCCGGCGGCTGGCAGTTGATCGGGCGGACCGAGGTGCCGATGTGGTCGCTGGACCGCACCCCGCCCGCGCTCGCCCCGGCCGGCGTCCGTCTGCGCTTCGTCGACGCCCAGGCACGCTCGTGAGCACCCTGACCGTCGTGCTGGTCGGGTACGGCGTGACGACGCAGGACCTCGGCCGTCCCGGGCTCAGCGACATGGGGCTCGGTGCCGCCGGAGCGGCGGACCGCGGATCGGCCGCACTGGCGAACCGGATGGTCGGCAACCGTCCGGACGCGGCCGTCCTGGAGGCCCTCCTCGGCTCCGTCACGCTCCGCGCCGACTCGTACACGGTCGCCGCCGTCACCGGTGCCCCGTGCCCGGTGTGGGTCGAACGGGCGGACGGCCGGGTGCGCGGCGCGGCCGCGTACGAGGTGCTGCTGCTCGAGCCGGGCGACACCCTGCGGGTCGGGCTGGCCGAGGACCGGCTGCGTGCCTACGTCGCGGTCCGCGGAGGCATCGCCGTCGAGCAGGTGCTCGGGAGTCGGTCGTGGGACTCGCTCGCGCAGCTCGGACCCGCTCCGCTGTCGGTCGGGGACGTCCTGCCGGTCGGGCCCGCGTCGGACGGTGTCGGTGCCGGTGCCGGTGCCGGTGCCCCCATCAGTGTCGGTGCCTGGCCGGTCGTCGACGCGGTGCCGCCGCCGCTCCTGCCGTGGCCCGGGAACCCGGTGGTCCTCGACGTGGTGCCCGGACCCCGCGACGACTGGTTCACCCCGGAGTGGCGGACGACCCTGACCGGCCAGGAGTTCCACGTCAGCCCGGACAGCGACCGGGTCGGGGTCCGCACCACCGCGTCCATTCCGCTGGTCCGAGCGGTCACCCGCGAGCTCCCCAGCGAGGGCGTCGAGACCGGGTCGTTGCAGGTCCCGCCGGCCGGGTTCCCGGTGCTGTTCCTGGCGGACCACCCGGTCACCGGTGGCTACCCGGTCGTGGCCGTCCTGACGCCGGAGTCGGTCGACCGTGCCGCACAGTTGCGCCCGGGCGACACGCTGCGCTTCCGGCTCGCCCGCTGAGCGCACCGGTTGCGCTGCGCCGGAACAACGCCCGGCCCGCCGTGGTTGGTGCCACCGGACACCGTCAGCGGACGGGGTCCGACGACGAAAGGTGCGCACCATGACGATGACCGTCTTCCTCGAGGTCCAGATCCGTGACGACGTCGCCGCAGACACGGTCGAGGCCGCGATCCGCGAGACCCTGGCCCAGACCGCAGAGCGTCAGGGCAACGAGTCGCTCGAGGTCCTGGTCGACGACGAGGACCCCACGCGCATGGTCGTGCTCGAGCGGTGGGCCACCGCCGAGGACCACGACGCTTACGTCGCCTGGCGCGCCACCCCCGAGGGCGCCGCGGAAGCGCTCGGCGCCGTCCTCGCCGCCCCGCCCGTCACGAAGACCTTCGGCCGCACGATCCCCCTGGTCTAGCCTCCCCCGCGAAACGCAACGTCGGCGGCACTGCGCAGCGGAACACCGCTGCGAGGAACCGCCGACGTTGCGTTCCGCGGAAGGTCAGCGGGCCGCGTGCTCGCGCGCCTCCATGGCGTCCCAGGCGAAGCTCGCCAGCCAGTGGGTGGAGTAGTACTCCTCGCCGACGCTCGCGGCGAGACCCGAAGCGAGCAGCCGGTCGGCCGCGCCGTCCAGCAGGTCCGCGAGCGCGGTGTCCTCGGCCCTGGCGGAGCGCAGGGCGTCCGCGATGCGGCGCGCTGAACCGGCCCGGGACAGGTCGAGCCCGAACAGGTGCACCTGCTGCGGGTCGTTCTCGTCGCGGACGGTCGTCGACGTGAGGATCGTGTCCCCGGCGGAGACCTGGGCGAAGAACCTCCGGGCCCAGGGACCGAACTCGGCCGTCGGCAGCACCGCCCGCATCAGGTCCGCCTCGGCCAGCCCGGCGGACAGGAAGTCGTGCCCGCTCCGCTCCCACGCGAAGGGCCATCCCGCGTCGTCGCCGAACCACTCACGGGCGGCGCGCTCGACGGTCGAGGCGAGGTCGTGCCGCCCGAGCGACCGGGCGCCGTCGAGCACGAGCAGCAGCCCGAACGCGGAGTTCGAGTGCACCCCGTGCCGGACCGGGTGCGCGGCGCCGTCGACCCACCGGGTGACGAGGTCCTCGAGCACCTCGACGACCGGAGCGAAGCCGGTGGTGAGCGCGCGGATCGCGGGCACCTCGGAGGCGGACACCTCGGCAGCCAGGCGCATCAACCACGCCCAGCCGTACGGGCGCTCGTAGTGCGGGGTCTCGCGGAGGTACGCGGCCTCGGTGGCGAGGTGCTCCGTCGACAGGTGGGCCTGCAGGACCGAGGTGATCCGGGCCTCCAGGTCGGCCGGCACCCCGTACGCGACCAGGCGGGTCGCGAGCCAGTGCATGTGCACCGACGAGTGCCAGTCGTACGACGTCGCGAAGGCGGGGTGCAGTTCGACCGGCAGTGCGCGGTCGTCCGGACCCGACGTCGTGTGGTGCGCGGCGTACGGGTACTCGCGCGTGACGTTGTCGAGGGCGACGGCGGCGAAGCCCGCAGCCCAGGCCGAACGCCCGAGGTCCGTCGGTTCGGGGTCAGAATGCGACAAGGTACATCACTCCCATGTTGACGACGAGCAGGATCCCGGCGGTCGGGATCTGCGCCTTGATCGGGCCGTACTTGTCCCGCATCTCGAGCAGGGCAGCGGGCACGAGGTTGAAGTTCGCGGCCATCGGGGTCACCAGCGTGCCGCAGAAGCCGGCGAGCATGCCGATCGCGAAGATCGGAGCCGGGTTGCCGTCGAAGCCCTGCACGAGCACCGGCCAGCCGATCGCCGCGGTCATGATCGGGAAGGCGGCGAACGCGTTGCCCATGATGACCGTGAACAGGGCCATGCCGAGGCAGTAGACGATGACCGCGGCGAACAGTGACCCGTCCGGCAGGACCGCCTTGATGATCGTCCCGACGGCCGAACCGACGCCGGCCTGGGTGAAGACGATGCCGAGCGTGGAGAGCATCTGCGGCAGGAGCGCCGCCCAGCCGATCGCCTGCAGCAGCCGGGCACCTTCGCGGACGGGGGTGTCGAGCCGTGGCGGGCGGAGCACGAGCACCGCGACGACGACGGCGAGCACCGATCCGATGCCGAGCCCGGTCAGGGTCGCACTCCCCTCGGCGAGGAGCGGCTCCCCACCGATCCGGACGAGCGGGCCGAGGGTCGCGACGAGCACCGCGACGACGGGGATCACCAGCGCGGGGATGAAGAGCCGGTTGCCGAACCGTTGCGCGAAGCCCGCGCGCTCGTCCGGGCTCGTCGTGGCGAGGACGCTCGTGCTGGAGCTCGGCCGGGTGGTGACCGCGGTCGGTTCGGCCGGCCCGGTCGCCGAGCCGACTCCGGCACCGGGGACGCTCGCGACACGGGTGCGGCTCGTGGTCCCGGTGAACCCGAGTCCGGCGAGCGCCACCATCACCAGGACGGCGATCCCGAGCGCCCATGCGGGGATCGCACCGGACACCACGAAGGTGCCGGCGAAGAAGGAGAGCCCGAGGATGCCCCAGAACGCCGCGTTGCCGAGACGCTTGGCGTGCGTGCGGTCGGTGACGATGAACACGGACACGGCGATGAAGAACGCGCCGATGAGCCAGTAGAGCCATTCGCTGGTGATCATGCTGGGACCCCCTGGGCCTGGTGGAGGTCGGCCGCCATCTTGTCGAGCCTGCGGTCGAGCAGCAGCAGCCGGGTGCCGTGCACGAGCAGTGCGGCGATGCCGGTGGGGATCGCCCACAGCGCCAGGTCGATCGGCTCGAGGGCGAGCCCGTAGGTGGTGTCGACGAAGGTCGTGATGAGCAGGATCGACCCGACCGCGACGAAGACGTCCTCGCCGAAGAACACCCCGACGGTGTCCGACGAGGCCGAGAAGCCCTTGATCTTCTCGCGCATCCGCTCGTCGATCCGGCCGTACTTCTTGGTCGCGGCTCCCTCGGCCATCGGGTGCACGAGCGGGCGGACGGTCTGCGCCGGGCCACCGATGCTCGTCAGGCCGACGGCGGCGGTGATCTGTCGCACCGCCAGGTACCCGGCGAGGATGCGCCCGGTCGTGAGCTTGTCGAGCTTCGCGATGAGGCGCTTCGCCTGGTCCTGCAGGCCGTAGCGCTCGATGAGGCCGATGACCGGCAGCACGAGCGCGAAGGTCGTCACGCTGCGGCTGGACGCGAAGCCGCTGCCGAACGCGGTGAGGATGCCGACGGGGTCGATCCCGCCGATGGCTGCGGTGACGATGCCCGCCACGGTGACGACGAGCAGCGCGTTGACGCGCAACGCGAAGCCGATGATCACGACGGCGACGCCGATGAGGACGAACATGCGGGACAGTCTGGCCCGCATTGTTCAACAATCTCAAGACCCTGCCGTGATCTGTAACACGGCGGTCACACGGGCCGCGCTGTCGGGCTCTGCGAGGATCGGCGCATGACCCGAACCGTCAGCGGCGCAGAGTCCACCGCGGCACGCCTGCGGTCCTCGATCGCGGACGGCGCCTTCATGCCGGGCACCCGGCTGTCCGAGGAGCGCTTGAGCGACCAGCTGGGCGTCTCGCGGAACACCCTGCGCGAGGCCTTCCGGCTGCTCGCCCGGGACCGACTCGTCGAGCACGTCTTCAACCGCGGTGTCTTCGTGCGGCGGCTCTCGGCGGCGGACGTCACCGACCTCTACGCCGCTCGTCGGGTGCTCGAAGAAGCCGGCCTCCGCGCCTGCACGCCAGTTTCACCCGCCCTCGCCGCTGCTGCAGCCGCCGTCGCGGAGGCCCGGACGGCCGCAGCAGCGCACGACTGGCGAGCGGTGGGCAGCGCGGACATCCGCTTCCACGCCGAACTCGTCCGAGCCGTCCCGAGCACGCGGCTGCACGGCCTGATGGACTCCCTGCTCGCCGAGATGCGACTCGCGTTCCTCACGACGGACGACCCGGGGGCGTTCCACGGCGGGTTCGTCGAGCGCAACGACGCCATCGTCGCAGCGCTCCGCTCCGGGGACCGGGACGGCGCCTCGGCACTGCTCGCCGACTACCTCGACGACGCGGAGCGGGTCCTGCGGGCGGCGGCCACCGCGTCCTGACGGACGACGGCCGGGAGGCGCGGCGAGGGCCCGCCCCGTCCCTCCCGCACTCCTGCGTCGAGCAGCGCAGGCTCACTCCGCCGTCGGCGGCTCCGTCTGGTCGTCGCCCTCGGTGAGGTCCGCCCGGGTGTCCGCGTGGATGACGGTGTCGTGCCCGAACGTCCGGGCGGCGGCGCGGAGCCGGGCGACGAACTCGTCGTTCTCGAGCTCGAGTTCGTCCTCTTCGGCGTCCTCCACCACGACTTCGCTCGTCGGGCCGATGAGGATCTTCGTGGTCGTCATCGTGCCGTCGTCGGCGACTGCGGGCACTGCCACGGTGTCGGCCCGGTCCCCGCCGGAGAGCGCTGCCGCGTACTCGATGACGGCGTCCGCGACGTCGTCGCTCGTGAGGATCGCGGTGTTGTCGTATCGGATGGTCTTCATCGGTGCTGTTCCCCTTCCACCCTTCATCCTGGCCCTCGCCTCCGACGAAGGGCTCAGTTGCTCCGAGAACCGCGAATCGTTCCGGTGCCGGCCGTCGCACCGCCGGACGGGAGGCACGTGTGGACTCGTCCCCCGCCTCCCGTCCGCCTGCTGAGGACCCCCACAGGCCCGGAGGGGCGGTCCTGCCCGAGGCCGGGCGCGGCCCTATCCTTCGACCGTGCCCACTGATGCGCGTCACTGGTTCCTCACCCGCGACGAACGCGGCAACACCGCGACCGAGGTGCACGCCGGCACCGATGACGGCCCCGCGTGGTCCGACGGCAACCTCGTCCGCCCCCTGGTGCACGGGGCACCGTACTTCGCGCGGATCGAGGCGGAGCTGTCGGCGCTGCAGCCCGGCGACCGTGTCTGGTTCACCGACTGGCGCGGCGACGCCGACGAGCGCCTGCTGCCGGACGGCCCGACCATCGGCGACCTGCTCGCCGACCGCGCCCGCGCCGGCGTGGAGGTCCGCGGGCTCATCTGGCGCTCCCACGGCGAGCGGATCTCGGCGTCGCTCAGCGCGAAGGCGAACGAGCTGCTCGGGCGGAAGATCAACGACGCGGGCGGTGAGGTCCTCCTCGACCAGCGCGTCCGGTTCTTCGGCTCGCACCACCAGAAGTCCTTCGTCATCCAGCACCGCGACGACCCGTCGCGCGACGTCGCCTACGTCGGCGGCATCGACCTGTGCCACAGCCGCCGGGACGACGCCGGGCACGAGGGCGACCCGCAGGCGATCTCGATGGACTCCCGGTACGGCGACCGCCCCGCGTGGCACGACGCGTCGATGGAGCTCCGCGGCCCGGTCGTCGCCGACGTGCTCGCCGTGTTCGCTGAGCGCTGGGACGACCCGCACCCGCTGGACCGCAGCCTGCCGTACCGGATGCTGCTGCAGCGCCTGGTCCGGATGCCGCGCCGCCCGGAGCCGCTGCCGGAGCGGACTCCACCGCCACCGACCGCCGGGCAGCACGCCGTGCAGCTCCTCCGGACCTACGGGGTGAAGCGGCCGCCGTTCCCCTTCGCGCCGGAGGGCGAACGGAGCATCGCCCGTGCGTACGGCAAGGCGTTCCGCACCGCGAGGTCCCTGATCTGCATCGAGGACCAGTACCTGTGGTCCCGCGAGGTGGCGACCGGCATCGCCGAGGCCCTCGAACGGAACCCGGAGCTCCGGGTCATCATCCTGGTGCCTCGGTACCCGAACTCGGACGGGGTGTTCAGCGGCCCGCCGAGCCGTCTCGGGCAGATCGACGCGATGACGACCCTCCGGCGGACGGCCCCGGACCGCGTCGGGGTGTTCGACCTGGAGCACGAGTCCGGCCGGCCGATCTACATCCACGCGAAGGTGTGCATCGTCGACGACCAGTGGTTCACCATCGGGTCGGACAACTTCAACCGTCGCTCCTGGACGTCGGACAGCGAGCTGACCTGCGCGGTCGTCGACACTGCCGACGGCTCACTCGCCCGCGACCTGCGACACGAGCTGTGGGCCGAGCACCTCGCGACGACGCCGGACGACCCGCGGCTCGACGGCACGGGTGCCGAGCTCCTGGCCCTCTGGCGCTCGCATGCCCAGGCGCTCGACCACTGGCACGAGGACGGCCAGCCCGGCGCCCGTCCGCCGGGGCGGGTCCGCCAGCACGAGCCGGAACCGGTGTCGGCACTGCAGCGGCTGTGGGCGGCGCCGGCGGCGAAGCTCGTGGTCGACCCCGACGGGCGGCCGCGCGCGTCGCGGGGCACGACACGGTTCTGACGGACGACGCGGCAGACGGACAGGGCGACCGTCAGACCGACGCCTCGGTTCCCCGCACCTTGCCGACGACGACGTCGACGATGCCGGCGAGCAGCAACCCGGCCGCGTGTCGGAACCGACAGACTCAGCCGCTGTCCCGCGTTCTGGGGGGCGGTGAAGTGGATGGTGCCCGTGTCCGCACTTCGGGGGACCAGTAGATTCAGGGCATCCCGCGGCTCCCCGGACCGAACGGAACCCCGTGCGCTCGATCGTCACCGGCACCATCGCCGCCGCCACCGGCATCACGCTGCTGCTCGGCGGCGGCGGCAGCTTCGCCCTCTGGAACGCCGACGCGAGCACCCGCTCGTCGACCGTGCACGCGGGGGACCTCGCCCTGACGGCGAACCCGGACGGCGTCTGGACGGACATCACGAACGGTCACTCGGACCCGGTCGACATCTCCGCGGTGCGGATGGTTCCGGGGAACGCGTACCAGTTCCACCAGACGTTCGACGTCACGGCCACCGGTGACGACCTGTCGGCCGACCTGAGCTGGACGCCGCTGGACATCACCGGGGACGCCGAACTCCGGCAGGCCGTCACCAGTTCACTCGCCGTCACCTCCGACAGCGCGGCGCTCACCCCGGCCGGGCGGACCTCGTGGCTCGTGCGGCCCTCGGCGGGCGTCTCGGTCCTCGACGTCACCGCCACGATCGGGTTGTCGTCGGACGTCACCACGGGCGAGGACCAGACGATCGACCTCAGCGGCCTGACGTTCACCCTGACGCAGAAGCCGATCGAGGACTGACCCCGCCCCCTCCCCTGCCTCGGGCTGGCCGGTCGGTGTCGTGGAAGTGCGCTGCACCGACCGCGACGGTCACCACGAGCTCGGTGCGTAGTCCTTCAGGAAGACACCGAACAGGTCCTCGCCCGCCTCGCCGCGCACGATCGGGTCGTACACGCGGGCGGCTCCGTCGACCAGGTCGAGCGGGGCGTGGAAGCCCTCCTCCGCGAGCCGGACCTTCGTCGGGTGCGGGCGTTCGTCGGTGATCCAACCGGTGTCGACGCTCGTCATCAGGATGCCGTCGGTCTCGAACACCTCCTGCGCGCTCGTCCGCGTGAGCATGTTGACGGCGGCCTTCGCCATGTTCGTGTGCGGATGCCCCGGCCCCTTGTAGGCACGACCGAACACCCCCTCCATGGCACTCACGTTGACGATGTACGTGCGCCGCGCAGCGCTCGCCGCCATCGCGGGACGCAGCTTCGAGATGAGGATGAACGGCGCCGTCGTGTTGGCGAGCTGGACCTCGAGCATCTCGAGCGGGTCGACCTCGTCGACGCGCTGCGTCCAGGAGTTCTCGTCGTGCAGGTCCGGCACGAGCCCACCGGCGTCGATCGCGGTGCCCGCAGCGTGTCGCTCGAGCGAACTCGAGCCCGGCGCCATCGCCTGCTCAGTGAGCTCGTCCGCACGGGCTGCGGCGGCGGCGAGGATCGGGTGCGCCGTGACCGAGCGTGCGAGGGCCTGGGGGTGCCGGTCGTTCGTGTGCCCGAAGGTGACCAGCTCCGGCAGTGGGCCGTCCGGGAGCGGTGCGAGTTCGGCGTCGACGAGGGGCTGGTACGCCCCGGTCGACCGGCGCACCGTCTGCGTGGCGTTGTTGATCAGGATGTCGAGCGGGCCGGCCGCGGCGACGTCCTCGGCGAGCCCGATGACCTGAGCGGGATCACGCAGGTCGATGCCGACGACCTTCAGGCGCGACATCCACTCGGCGGAGTCGGGCAGGCTCGCGAACCGGCGCACCGCGTCGCGGGGGAACCGCGTGGTGATGGTGGTGTGCGCCCCGTCGCGCAGCAGCCGGAGCGCGATGTACATGCCGATCTTCGCGCGTCCGCCGGTGAGCAGCGCCCGCTTGCCGGTCAGGTCGGTCCGGGCATCGCGCTTGGCGTGGCTCATCGCAGCGCAGCGGGGGCACAGCTGGTGGTAGAACGCGTCGACCAGCGTGTAGTGCTGCTTGCAGATGTAGCAGGGGCGGGACTTCAGCAGGGTGCCGGCGGTGGACGACCCGGACGAGGTGCTGATCGGGATGCCGCGGGTCTCGTCGTCGATGCGGTCGGACGCCCCGGTCGCGGTGGCGGCGATGACGCGACGATCCGCGTCGGCGACGACAGCCCGCTTCTCGAGACGGTGGGCGCGCTTCACGGCCTTGAACATCTTCGCCGTCGCCTGACGCACGCGGACGAAGTCAGCGTGCGTCTCGTCGATGTCGGTCAGCTGCTCGAGGACCCGGAGCGTGACGCTCAGGTCTGCCGGGTCGATGCCGCTGGGTTCGAGACGCTCGGAGATCACACGGGATTCTACGGCGGACCGGGCACCGCTCCCGTCGTCACACCGGGCTGAGCGGCTGGAGGTCGCCCTCGGGCAGCTCGACCCGCACCCCATCGCCCGGCCGGACGACTCCCCCGGTCACGACGACGCCCATCACTCCGCCCTTGCGCGAGACGGACCCGTCCTCGGTGCGGCCGAGCACCTGGCGGAGCAGCCCCGGCTCGAAGCCGTTGATCTGCTGGCACGGGTTCCGGAGGCCCGTGACCCGCACGCACGCGTCGTCGCCCAGGTGGAGCAGCGCTCCGGTTGGCAGCCCGAGCAGGTCGACCCCGCGGGTGGTGACGTTCTCGCCGAGTTGGCCGGGCTCGACGACGTACCCCGACGCGTCGAGCTCGTCGAACAGCTCGGCGTGGATCAGGTGCACCTGGCGCAGGTTCGGTTGCGAGGGGTCCCGAGCGACGCGGGACCGGTGCTGCACCGTCGTCCCGGCGTGTGCATCGCCCTCGATGCCCCACCCCTCGACGAGCGTCACCTCGTCGACGACGGGCTTGCTGAACCGGTGGTCGTGGTCCCGGCTGACGGCCACGACCTCTGATCGGCCTGTTCCCTCGTTCCCCATGCCCCGAGTCTCGCGCACCGCGCCCGCCGTGGGCAACGGGCACCCCTCCCGACTCATGCCTAGGCTGACGGAGTGGTCATGCCCAGTACGTCGTCCGCCCGCTTCCACCGGCTCGCATCGTGACCGCGCGGGCTCAGCTCGCGGCGGCCGTCACCCCCGGCGCCGCACCACTGGTCAGCAGCATGCCGGCAGCACCGGACCCACGGCAGGCTGCGGTGCTCATGCTGTTCGGCCCGCTCGACCGCGTCCCGAGCGAGCGACCGGCACGAGCGGCCGAGGTCTCACGGGACCTGGACGTCCTCCTCCTCTCCCGTGCCAGCACCCTGCGCTCCCACGCCGGCGAGGTGGCCTTCCCCGGCGGACGCGTCGACCCCGGTGACGCCGATGTGGTGGCTGCCGCACTCCGGGAGGCGCGTGAGGAGACCGGCCTGGACGTCACGGGCGTCGACGTGCTCGGGTCTGCTGCGCCCGTGCCGCTGGCGCACTCCCGGCACCTGGTCACGCCGGTGCTCGGCTGGTGGCGCACGCCGTCCCCGATCCGCGTCGTGGACGAGGCCGAATCCGCCGCTGTCTTCCGCACCCCGGTGGCCGACCTGCTCGACCCGGAGAACCGCGGCACCACCGTGTTCCGCCGGGCGGGTCGCACCTGGCGCGGGCCGGCGTTCACCGTCCTCGCCGACTCCGGGTCGTACGTCGTGTGGGGCTTCACCGCGACACTGCTGGACGGCCTGTTCGACCGGGTCGGGTGGACCGAGCCCTGGGACCACGAGCGGATCGTGGCGATCCCCGGGCAGTGAGCGGTCCTCCTGCTGGCGGTGCACCACGGCCGTCGACGTGACGGACGGGAGGCGCCGTGCCAGCCGGCACCGCGCCTCCCGTCCGGTGGTGGAGCCGGTCTGGTCAGCGACGCCACTTGTCGAGGATGCCGGCCTTCGAACGCTGCTGCTCGCCCTGCTGCGCGCCCATCACCAGCAGCACACCGGTCAGGACCGGCGTCGCCCACTGCAGGATCTTCTGCTGCCCCTGCGCCGCCTTGAGCGCGTCCGACGCGTTCGCGTTCGGCTCGGTCGTGCCCGCGGCGCCCTCCCGGGCGTGCTCCGCCATCTTCTTGCCGACCGCAGCCGACCAGAACGTCGTGACCAGGGCGGCCCCGGTCAGCACCAGCTTCAGACCCGTGTTCGTCCGGGCGCCCTGCTGGACACCGAGACGGTCGCGGTTCGCGATGATCAGGCCGATCCCACCCACGCCGTGGACCGCGAGCGCCGCGAGCTGCACCGGCGCCCACTTCGCCCACCCGACGGACGACAGGGTGAGGCGCTCGACAGGGTCCTTCGCCCCGGCGGAGGCACCGTTGAGGCCGATCGCGCCCATGAGCTGACCTCCGAACCAGGCCGCGAGGCCGAGGTCGTGCATGCTGCGGATGACGGTGTTGTTCTCGGACATGAGGTGACTCCCTGGGTCGGTGACGTGGTGCGCGGGACGCTACGCGGACGCAGGATCGGGACGGCCCAGTAGCCGCGCGATCTGTGCACGGACGGGCGGGAAGCACCCCCCAATGGCTGCTTCCCGCCCGCCGTCGTGCTCAGAGGTCGCAGACGGATGTCGGCGGGTTCCGGTCGGCGCTCACCCACACCGAGTCCACATGGATCCCGTCGTTGCCGAGTTGGAACGAGACCAGGCCGTCCGGCAGCTGGACATCCCACCGAGACCACGCACCAGTCGGTGTCGACACGTGCTCCTGGAGCGACGGGTACGCCGTGCGGAGGGCATCGACACTCGACCCCACGCCGACACCAGCCGCGGTCGTCGGTCCGGAGGTCTCGGTCCGTGCCGGGTCCCCCTCGGCACCGATCAGGACTCCGCTGACGCCGTCGGCCTCGTCGGTGATCCGCAACGTCGGACTGCCGTCGCGTGCCCAGGTCCCCGGCGCAGTGCAGGTGCTCGGTGTCGCCGGCACCAACCCGTACGCACGCTCGAGGTCGTCGCTCTCCGCTTCTGTGTCGCCACCGAGGGCGACCGGTCCGACCTCGCTGCCCGAGATCGTCCACGTCGACGGATCGTCGAGCGCGAACGGACCCTTCGTCGGCGTGGGGGTCGGTGTCGGCACGGGGTCCGGCGTCTCCTGGACCGGTGCCGAGGCCGGGGTGCTGGGCATCGCCGGTTCGGAAGGGCTCGGGGCAGGAGCCGGTGCCGATGCGGTGAAGGGCTGCGGGATCATCCCGAGGGCCACACCGCCGCTCGTGGCACCGAGGCCGAGCAGGGCGATGACGCCGATGGCGATGCCGGCACGGCGGCCTCGTCGGCGCGGTGCGGGGCGACGGTCCTCGGCACGGTCGAGGACGGTCTGCTTCATCGAGACGAGCATCCGCTGCAGGTCGTCTCCGGTGGGGGGCTCAGTGTTCATCGTGCATCACCGCCTTCTTCAGTCGTGCGCGCGAGCGGGAGACCCGCTGGGTGACGGCCCCGACGCTGAGGCCGAGGATCTGCGCAGCCTCCGCGTACGAGTGCCCCTCGAGCAGGCAGAGTTCGCAGATGCGCTGGTCCGTCGGGGCCAGGGTCGCGATCTCGTCGCGGACCCAGCGCAGGCGTTCGCGGGCCTCGTCGGCGTCGGGCGGCGTCGGCAGGTCCTCGGGGAGCTCGTCAGCGGCCCCCTTCGCGAGGCGCCGGGACTGGTTGCGTGCGTGGTTCCGGCACACGACCAACAACCACGGCAGCAGTGCGCTCGTGGCGAGGTCGAGTTCGCCGCCCTTCTGCCAGAGCGTCAGGAACGTGTCCTGCACGAGCTCCTCGACGTCCTGCCTGCTGCCGGCCAGTGCCCACGCGTACCGGGTCAGTGTCGGCGCGAACCGGTCGAACGCGTCGGCCAACGCCGTCCGTTCCCCGCTCGCGAGCCGACGAGTCAGTGCTGCGTCGGCTTCGGTGTCCTCTTCCACGGATGCCCCCTCTCACTACAGAAGTGTCGGGCGCGGGGCGATCCTGACGAGGACTCCACGAATCGGTGTGTCGAGGTCGCCGGCTCCCCCGGCGCCGGCGGTGGCTTCGGGCAGGACGGCGTCCTCAGCGGAGCAGTCATGCGCTCGGTCACCTCGCTGTCGGATGAGGCGGTGCGTCTCGACACCGGGCGGTCGGTGTGACGGACGGGAGGCACGGTGCCAGCTGGCACCGTGCCTCCCGCCCGTCGCTTGTCGCTCGTCGCTCGTCGCGGACCGTTCCTGGACTGCGGCCGGGGTCCGCCGGGCAGGATCGGCACCGGCGCGGCAGCAGCTGCGCAACGTTCACCACCCGACAGGAGCCGCATCATGACCGACGGAACGCCCGCCTCAGGGACACCAACCGACAGCAGCGACGTGGTCCTCGTCGTCGGAGCCGGTGGTGTCGTCGGGCGCAGCGTCGTCGAGCACTTCGCCCGCCGTGGTGTCCGCACCCGCGGGGCCAGTCGTCGCGCTCCGCAGGGGCCCGTGTCCGGGTGGGACCACCTGCCGGTCGACCTGTCCGACACCGAGGCGGCGGTCGACGGACTGCGCCCGGCTGCCGACACGACGCGTCTCGCGTTCGCCGCGTACGTGGAGCACGCGGACCTCGCCGAGCAGATCGCCCCGAACGTCGCCCTCCTCGAGAACACGCTCGACGCCCTCGACCGTCTCGGCGCTCCGCTCCGGCACGTCACCCTCTACCAGGGGATGAAGTACTACGGGGCACACCTCGGGCGCTTCAGGACGCCGGCGAAGGAGGACGACCCGCGCCTGATGGTGCCGAACTTCTACTACGACCAGGAGGACCTGCTCCGCGAGCGCGCCGCCTCCCGAGGCTTCGCGATGACCGTGCTCCGGCCCGAGGCCGTGATCGGGTACGCGCAGGGCACGCCCATGAACCTGCTCATGGCGATCGGGACGTACGTGAGCATGACGAAGGAGCTCGGGCTGCCGCTGCGGTTCCCCGGCGCCCGCACCACGTACGACGGGATCTTCTACCAGATGACGGACGCCGAGCTCCTCGCCCGTGCCACCGACTGGGCCGGCACTGCGCCGGCTGCAGCCGGGCAGGCGTTCAACGTCACGAACGGCGACGTCGTCCGCTGGAGCCACCTGTTCGAGCGCCTCGCCGACCACCACGGCCTGGACCTCGCCGAACCCCAGTCGATGGAACTCGCGCAGGTGATGCCCTCCCGGGAGGACCTGTGGCAGCGGATGGTCGAACGGCACGGGCTGGTCGCCACCCCGTACGCGGACCTCGTCGACTGGCGGTTCGCGGACATGATCCTGAACTCGACGTGGGACAACGTCTCGTCCCTGATCAAGATCCGGCAGGCGGGGTTCGCGGAGTGCCACGACTCGGCGGACCGGCTCGTGGAACTCCTCGACGACCTCGGTCGGCGGCGGATCCTGCCCGTTCCCGCGAGGTAGTGCCCCGCCTACCCGATCAGCGTCGGCCACCGTCGCCTCCCGGAAACGGCAGCCTTCCGGGCGCCGCGGATCGGCCACGCGACCGTGGTGGTCCTCGGCAACGTGTGGGACGAACCCGCAGCGGCGGTGACCCCCATGCCGACGGACCAGGTCGTCTTCGGCTTCCCCGGCGCCGGCGGCGGCTTCGGGCAGGACGGCGTCCTCCGCGGAGCAGTCATGCGCTCGGTCACCCTCGCCGCGTCGACGTCGCCGTCCGATCGCCGCGGACTGGAGGCCCGTGCCGCGTTCCGCCAGGCCGGTTTCGCCGTCCGCGACGAACGGGACATGCGCGGAAGGCTCCTCCTGCAATCCCGGCTGCGTCGCGGAACATCGCCGTGGTCGTCGAGGCGCTCGGAGCCGTGGCAGCGGGGAGCAGATCCACTGCCGACCTGCCCGGGGACGCTTCTCCGCTCAGGGCCTTCGTCGCCGTATGGGCGGAACGGTCCGGGCTCGCCGACGTCGATGTCGAGGTGCTCGCCCTCGCGCTGCTGACGTGGACACGGTTGCACGGCATCATCAGCCCGGAGATCGGCGGGCACCTTCTGCTCCTGCGCCCGTCGCTACTCCAAACTGTCGCGGCTGATCCGGTCGAAGTCACCGGCTACGCAGGCCGATTCGCCCTGGATGCTGTGACCACGTGGATCGGCCAAGAAATCGATGGATGCCAGCGGTCCGCCGGCACCTCGAACTCCGAGGACCGGTTCGGCGCCGCCGCTCTGGTAACGCTCAGTGGCGACGCCCTCCTGCTTCAAGAACCGCTCGACCGCTTCGACGTCGGCAGCGGGATCAGGCCCCGCGTCGCGCGCGGTGACGACGAGGTAGGCGACACCGCCGCGACCGAGGCTGCGGGTGCACCTACCGAGTCCTGGTCCGCTGTCGATCGCCCAACCGTCGCCGACCGTCTCGGCGGAGTGGTTGACGAATTTCGAGGAGTCAGAGTCCGCCTTCTGACCCTCGGAAGTCACTTCGCCGGTGTTCGGCTGGCCCGCGTCACCGCCACGACGCGTGGTCCGGCAGGAACCCGGTGACGGCCAGGACGACGAAAAGCGTCCCGAGGACCACCAGGAAGATCCCGATGAACCGGACGAAGCCTGGTGTCAGCGGCCGTCCGTTTGCGAGCCGGCCACCACGCAGCTTCTGCGCCCACTGGTTGAAGATCGCGATGGTGAGACCCCACAGCACGGCGACAGCCCCGCCGATCCCGAAGATGAGTTGTGGGTTCATCAGCCTCTCCATGATGCAAGTTGGTCGCAGGCGTCCCGGACGGACACCGCCCCCGATCATGCCGCAGGCGCGCGGCCGCGGCGTTACGACGCGACGGACTGGAGGCGTGACCCGCGTGACGGACGCGGGTCGCGCCTCCAGGCTGGTCACCGCACGAGCGGTCACCGCACCTGTCGCCGTCTGCCGGCCGTCTACCCGAGCGGCTCGACGCCGTAGCCGATGACCACCGCTCGCAGCTCGTCGAGGTACGCCTGCGCCTGCACGGTGAGGGGCACCGAGGCGTGCGCGATCCACCCGATCTCGATGCGTTCGTCGACGTCGAGCGGGATGGCGACGATCTCCGGATCGAGGTCGTCGCTGATGAGGCCCGTCGAGATCGTGTACCCGCCCAGGCCGATCATGAGGTTGAAGATCGTCGCCCGGTCCGAGACGCGGATCTCCCGCTTGCTCGACATCGTCGACAGGATCTCCTCCGCCAGGTAGAAGGAGTTGTTCGCGCCCTGGTCGAACGTCAGCCGTGGCAGGTCGGCGAGGTCGGCGAGGGTCGCGCGCTCCCGTGACGCGAGCGGATTCCGCCGGGCGACGAAGATGTGTGGTTGGGCGACGAAGAGCGGGGTGAACACGACGCCGGCGTCACGCATCAGCTTGCCGAGGACCTGGCGGTTGAAGTCGTTGCGGTAGAGGATGCCCACCTCGCTGCGCAGCGTGCGGACGTCCTCGATGATGTCCCACGTGCGCGTCTCACGGAGCGAGAACTCGTACTCGTCCGCCGCCGCCGCCTCGACCATCCGGACGAAGGCCTCCACGGCGAACGAGTAGTGCTGCGCCGACACCCCGAGCAGCCGACGCGACGGTTGCCCGCCGACGTAGCGCTGTTCGAGGAGGGAGACCTGCTCGACGACCTGTCGGGCGTACCCGAGGAACTCGACCCCGTCGACGGTGAGCACGACCCCCCGGGCCGAGCGGGTGAAGAGCGGGCGTCCGATCCGCGTCTCGAGGTCCTTCATCGCCGCGGACAGCGTCGGCTGCGCGACGTAGAGCAAGTCGGCTGCCGCGCTGATCGAGCCCTCCGTCGCGACCTCGATGAAGTACCGGAGCTGCTGCAGGGTGATGTCGTTCGAGACCCGGGCCATAGGCACAAGCTATACCGACGCATAGCGCCTCGGTATTACCTGATGACCCGCGCCTCCCGTCATGATCGTGGGACACCTTCCCCAGAGCCCTCGGGCACTCGACGTACGGACTGCCGACCATGGCGAACGACCTCACCTTCAGCATCAGCAGGACCCGGTTCGACGAGGACTACTCCCCCGCGGACAGCTCCCGGCTCACCACGAACTTCGCGAACCTGGCACGCGGCGAGCACCGCCAGCAGAACCTCCGCACCGCCCTCGGCATGATCGACCGACGCTGCAACGACCTCTTGTCGTCGAACAATCCGAACGGCGACCGGTACCGCGTCGAGCTCGACATCGTCTCGGTCACGGCGCACTTCGTCGACCAGGGTTCATCCGGCGAGTTCCCGTTGCTCGAGATGCTCGACGTCGCGATCGTCGACCAGCACACCGGTGAGCGCCACCAGGGGATCCTGGGCAACAACTTCTCCTCGTACCTCCGCGACTACGACTTCGCCGTGCTGCTGCCGTCGCTCGACAAGAGCGCTGGCATCCCTTCGGACTTCGGCGAGCTGCACGGGCAGCTCTTCCAGCGCTTCCTGGAGTCCGCTGCGTTCCAGGACCAGTTCACCGCCGAGCCCGTGGTCTGCATCAGCGTCTCCACGAGCCAGACCTACCGGCAGACGGAGTACGTCCACCCGGTCCTCGGCGCCGAGTACGAGCACGAGCACTCCTCGCTCACGGACGACTACTTCGGTCGGATGGGCATGCAGGTTCGGTACTTCATGCCCGCTGGCGGGAAGGCGCCGCTCGCGTTCTACACGCGCGGCGACCTGGTCAACGACTACTCGGACCTGCAGCTCATCGGCACGATCAGCACCATGGAGACGTTCCAGAAGATCTACCGACCGGAGATCTACAACGCGAACACGGCCGCGCCGAGCACCTACCGCCCGAGCCTCGCGCACACGGACTACTCGGTGCCCTCCGTCTCGTACGACCGCGAGGAACGGAGCCGCCTCGCGATCACCCAGGGCCGGTACACCGAGGAGCACCTCGTCACGCCGCACCGAGCACTCCTCGAGCGGTGGGCCACCCGCGCCGCCGTCCCTTCCCTCTGATCAACACCCCACCCGACAGGAACCACCTGCACATGAGCACCCTCCTGCCCACCGCGATCGTCGGCAGCCTGCCGAAACCCTCCTGGCTCGCCGAGCCCGAACGACTCTGGTCCCCCTGGCTGCTCGAGGGGGCAGCGCTGACCGAGGGTAAGCAGGACGCACTCCGAGCCGCTGTCCACGAGCAGGAGCGCCACGGCATCGACATCGTGAGCGACGGCGAGCAGACCCGCCAGCACTTCGTCACGACGTTCATCGAGCACCTGGACGGCGTCGACCTCGAGCGCAAGGAGACCGTCCGCATCCGTGACCGGTACGACGCGGCCGTCCCCACCGTCGTCGGTGCCGTGAGCCGCCGGGCGCCCGTGTTCGTGGACGACGCTCGCTTCCTGCGCGCCCAGACCGACCGGCCGATCAAGTGGGCGCTCCCCGGCCCGATGACCATGATCGACACGCTCTCCGACCAGCACTACAAGAGCCGCGAGAAGCTGGCGTGGGAGTTCGCCACGATCCTCAACCAGGAGGCGCGCGAGCTCCAGGACGCCGGCGTCGACATCATCCAGTTCGACGAGCCCGCCTTCACCGTCTTCCACGACGAGGTGCAGGACTGGGGCGTGGCCGCACTCGAACGCGCAGCGGAGGGCCTCCGCGCCGAGACCGCCGTGCACATCTGTTACGGCTACGGCATCGAGGCGAACAACAAGTGGAAGGAGACGCTCGGAGCGGAGTGGCGCCAGTACGAGCAGTCGTTCCCGCTCCTGCAGCAGTCGTCGATCGACATCATCTCGCTGGAATCGATCCACTCGAAGGTGCCGCTCGAGCTCGTCGAGCTGATCCGTGGGAAGAAGATCATGCTCGGGGCGATCGACGTCGCGACCGAGACCGTCGAGACCCCGGAGGAGGTCGCGGAGGTGCTCCGCCGAGCGCTCGAGTTCGTCGACGCGGACAAGCTCATCCCGAGCTCCAACTGCGGCATGGCGCCGCTGGCGCGGGGTGCCGCGCTCTCGAAGCTCGGCGCGCTGTCCGCGGGAGCCGCCATCGTGAAGGCTGAGCTCGTCGGCACGGCGGTCCCGTCGGCACGCTGACCACTGCGAGACACCACGGCGGCTCTCTTCCGGAAGGAGGAGAGCCGCCCTGTTCGTTTTGGTGGTCAGGTGCTCGGCTCTCGATCCGGCCTGGAGGCGCGGCTGCGGTCCGCCCGACACGTCACGTTGGTACTGGCGTCAGCCGTCGCCTTGCCCGCGGTCCCGGTCGCTGTCGCTGTCCCGGTCCCGGTCCCGGTCCCGGTCCCGGTCGCTGTCGCTGTCGCTGTCAGAGAGAACACTCGATCGACGCGAGCAGACGACGATCGTTGCGAACACCGCTGCGAAGATCCAGGTTCCGACGCCGAGCGGGCCCGCGAGGGCGAGGTCAGGCGGGTACTTCGCAGACGAGAACAGCAGCACCAGACCGCCCGCTGCGTTGAACGCGCCGTGCCCGAGTACGGCGGGCCAGATGGAACCACTCCAGATCCGGAGCCAGCCGAGGAACGTTCCGACGGCGGTGGCTCCGACGATCATCAGGACGACCCCCACCAGGTCTGGACGATCGAAGTTGTAGCCCAGCAAGATGATCGGGCTATGCCAGACGCCCCACACGATGCCGGTGATCAGCACAGTGGCCCAGTCACCAAGAGGTCGTAAGGCAGGGAGCAGAAAGCCGCGCCACCCGACTTCCTCACCGAACGCAAGCACCCCGTTCGGTATCGCGGCGATCGGGATCGACACGACCTGCATGAGAACGAGTACTCCGATCGGCAGAAGGTCCCTCGCTTCCTCGGGAAGTATCGCGGCAAATCCGCTGAACGTCACGAGGTCGAGGCTGACGAAATGCAGGAGCGCGGCGACTGCGATGCCGGCGATGACGACGAGTGGAAGCACGACGATGCCACCCAGTGAGAAGCGCAGGAGCTTTCCGACCGGTCGGAGCGGGACGATTCCGAGCTGCCGGACAGCCTGCCGCACCGGAACGCGTTGCTGCAGCAGCACAACGATCGCTGCTGCAGCGCAGGGTGTGAACATCATGATCGGCAGGACCCACAGCGCGTGCGCCGACGCCAAGCCCACCGGATCGATCCACAGCGGCAGGCTGGCGAGCCATCCAAAGCCCCAGGCCAGGACCGTGAAGATCAGGATCGGCTTCCAGCGGACCTCCGCTACCACTGGCTCAGGGACGACAGGGCCATCAACGCGAAGCATCAGGTGCCTCCCGGACTGCTCGTTGCGCAACGGCGACGCTCCACAACCCCCCGGCAAGCAGCACAGCTGCGCAGAGGATCACCGCGGACACGTCGTTCGGCCGCCCCGTGGCCGCTGCGGTCATCCCGAGAACGATCACGCCACCGGCAGCAACGCTGGTCGGGAGCACGGCAGCCTGGTGCCCTCGGCGCCAGGCTGCCGCATCTTGCATCGTCGCTCGCGTACGAACACCGACGAATGAGTTCCGGCCGATGACGCCCCGTGCGGGCAACACGACGAAGACCACGGTCACCACCGCCGCAACCATTTCGACGAAGATCACCTTCTACCCCTTTTCCTGAACGACCGAGCGCGCGCCTGGCCGTTGAGCGGTGATGCTGAACGCCGCAGCGTTCTGCGACGTGCGACAGGTGAGGACCGCTCCGCCCTGGCGATCCCCAAGGACCTCGAGTCCCGGACGAGCGTAATTTCCAGGATCGCCCTGCATCACGCACTGATCTTCCACCGGACATATCTTGCATGTCAAGGGCGGCCAGAGCATGCTGCTCTCCATGAAGAGGTGGATCCGCATCCCCGCCGTCGTCGTCGGCGCTGCAGCCACGGCGTACGGGTGCTTGTACCTGAGCCCGCTCCTGACTGGCTGGATGGGGGCAGCCACACTCTGGATGGCGACGACGCGCTGGAGCTCCGGCGAGCCGATCGACCTTCCGGCCGGCACGGAGGTCGATCCCACAGATGTCCGGAAGTACCGCGAGGACCATCCCGGACTCTCGATCGAGCGAGCAGTCGCTGCCGTCGCCGGAGCGTTAGCGGCTCGGCCGAGCGGACACGATGAGACGCGTCGTTCAACACCGAACGCCCCGCCGACCGAAGCCAGCAGGGCGTCACAGTAACCCCGGGCACGCCGGCGCCTCACTGCTGCTCTGTGGCATCGACACGAGGCCCGATGAGGAAAACGCAACATGGGGGGCGGCCACATCATGAGTCCGCGGATGCCGGGTAGTGCTCGTACTCGCAAGGTTGTGCCGCACGGTGATATGTAGCACTCTGGTTGCAGCCGCCGTGTCTTCGGCGGCAACGAGGGGAAGAAGACATGAAGAAGTCCATCTCGCTCCTCGCAGCGGTGGTGACCACCGCAACCGCGGCGGCACTCCTGATCGCGGAGCCTGCGCAGGCCCAGAGCGCAACGCAGGTCGAGGTCCCGTCGAACGTCGTGATCGATGAGAGCTTCGATCCCACTGGGGAGGTCGTCGTCGCCGGTGACGGACGCTCCGCTCGGTCGGGAGATTGTAAGGACAGAGCATTCGCGGTCGTCGCGACGATGACGCAGTCCTTGAACGGCTGCAGCGTCATCGGCTCGAAGGCATCAACCCAGGTGCAGTACAAGTGGTACAAGCATCAGGGCAACTCGAGCCCCTGCATCTGGGGGAAGTCGTTCAATGCGAAGCACGCTCCGACCTGGACGGCCTTGGACTGTGGCACTGGTCGCTCGAAGTCCGTCCCGTGGGGGAACGTGGCTGCCACCAAGAAGATGAAGGGCCTCACCGGCATCGGTTGGGCCGGAGTGCAGTGGCAGTGATGCCAGAGCGATCGCGGCGACGCAGCATCGAGGCCATCGCCTCGATCTGCGTCGCCGCAGCTGTCCTGTCCGGGTGCTCGTCGGGCTCCGACGATCAACATCCGCATGCCCAGCCCCTGGTGCACGCTCCTCCACGCTCGGCAGTAGCGACTCTCGACGCAGCGGCGATGGAGACCCTGGCGGCCGATATCCGCGCGACGGTACCTTGCACGCGGGCAGATACCCTGCTGGACGATCTCGCGTTCTGGGACAGCATGCGTGGCTTCGACTGCTTCGACCACGACGAGCCGACGTTCATCCGCGTCTACGCGCACGCGGCGTCGGTGCCACAGACCCTCGCGGAATGGGACGGCACGTTCGGAACCGGGCGTGCAGTCGCTCGGGGTGTGAACTGGTACGTCGTCGGTACTCCCGCAACCGTCTCGGCCGTGCGGCCTCCGGATGGAGCACCGCGAACAGCGAACGATCTCGGGTCACCCGTTCCACTGACGCCCGAGCAGGACTACCTGACGACCTGCGTGCTGTACGTCTCGAGCGAGAGCCAGCGGTATGTGCAGCATCCGAAGCAGCGAAGCGTATCCGCCGATCAGTACGGCGCACTCTTCCCCGGCGTCTCGGCCGCCACGCACGCGGCAGTCGACGATCTCGGGCGGGCCCGCGTGTTGGAGATCATGGACGAGGACCGATGGATCGCGGCGTTGTCGCCGATCGGGCCGCGTCTCAAGGAGCAGTGCGCTGCTGCGTACCGGGCGGTCGGAGACTCCGTCCGCCCGCTCGACGGAGACGAAGGATGACCACGTCGCGAATCTCTCGCTCGGCCGGCAGAGGACCCACCTCGGTGTTGATCCTCGGTACCGCTGGCGCGGCCCTTCTCTCGATCGACAACCTGCTCGGTTTCGTCGGAACCCACGCAATCGACACAGCCTTCGTTCCGATGATCGCTGCGGTCTCCGTGTTGGCGGGTTCGGTGGCGGCTGTTGGCGGCGTGCTGGCTCGTGACATCACGCGTGTTTTCGTTGCCGTTGCCGTTGTCGGTTTCGTGGCCACGCGTTCCCCCGCCACCGGTATCCATCTCTGGTTCCCCATCGCGGTCGCGCTGCAGGCCCTTGTCCCACTGGCTTTCGCTGCGGCAGGAGCGCTCGTCCTGCACCGTCATCGAGAACTCGTGATCGTGCGAGTTGTCGCGGCGCTCCTCGTGGGTTTCGCCCTGGCCTGGACTGCGACCGCGTTCATCCCGGTTGCGCTCGCGGCGTTCCTCATCGTGCAGGCCGGCACGCTGCTCGTCGTGGTCATTCTGAGCTTGCGACCGGTCTTCCGCCTGAGTTGGAGTCTCGCGCGCGAGCTCTGGTCAAGCGCCGACGTCCGATGAGGGGTCGGGCAACACGGTCCACCAGCAAACCCTTGCGGCAAACGGTGGTACTGACATCGGTACGGCAATCTGCCCGACCCCTGGCGGCGGCGGAGCGGCATGCTCAGCCATCGTTGTCGTCCTCAGCGTCGCGCCATCCTCCATCGTCAAGGGCGGATCGAGCGTCGACTGCCGCTGGTTGGCACACATCTGATTCGACGCAGGGAAGGGCAATGCTCATGCGTGCATGGCTGCTCTACACACTGGTCGTCATCACAGCGCTCACAGCACTTCTCGCAATCGCTGACAGCTTCCCGAAGCCATCGTCCGTCCTCTTCTTCGTCGGCACTCCGGTCGTCGTGATCGGGGCCGGCCTGGGCGCCAAGTTCGTCAGGGAGGCACGTACGCGCCGACGCACTCAGCAGCACTGACGTGGCACCTCGCCGTCTCAAACCTAGGCACGCCTTCGTGTCGAATGGGCGAGGGAGTCACGATAATCCACGTGCGGAAGTCATCTCGGCAATTCGCGAAGCGGTTCCCGATGTGAGGATTGCTTGCACCCAGGTGTCGCAACTTTGCCTGGTTAGCGAGCTAGCGCGCCCTGAGATGCGGACTCACAACCTCTTCTCAGCGGGCGCTCAACGAAATGCTTGTTGCGCCGGCTCGATGCATATCCCCGTCTATCCTGATTCCGGGTCACTATTCGATATGGCGTACCATGATGCGTTTGTCGATCGGCTCGGAGACGACGCTCTTTGTAGGTAGAACACTGCGATACGAGGCGCCGGTCGAATCACAACGAGGAACGCCCCGCTGGCCAAAGCCAGCGGGGCGTCCCCACGAGTCGGACCAGGCTCAGAAGTCCCAGTCCTCGTCCTCAGTGCTCTCCGCCTTGCCGATGACGTACGACGACCCAGACCCCGAGAAGAAGTCGTGGTTCTCGTCCGCGTTTGGCGACAGCGCCGACAGGATCGCCGGGTTCACGTCCGTGGTCTCCTTGGGGAACATCGGCTCGTAGCCCAGGTTCATCAGCGCCTTGTTGGCGTTGTAGTGCAGGAACTTCTTGACGTCCTCGGTCAGCCCGACCTGGTCGTAGAGGTCCTGCGTGTACTGGATCTCGTTCTCGTACAGCTCGAACAGCAGGCTGAACGCGTAGTCCTTGATCTCTTGCTTGCGCTCCTCGGAAGCGCCCTCGAGGCCCTTCTGGAACTTGTACCCGATGTAGTACCCATGGACGGCTTCGTCGCGGATGATCAGGCGGATCAGGTCGGCCGTGTTGGTGAGCTTGGCGCGCGAGGACCAGTACATCGGCAGGTAGAAGCCGGAGTAGAACAGGAACGACTCGAGCAGCGTCGAGGCGACCTTGCGCTTCAGGGGGTCGTCACCGGTGTAGTAGTCGAGGACGATCTGTGCCTTCTTCTGCAGGTTCACGTTCTCGGTGGACCAGCGGAAGGCGTCGTCGATCTCGGGCGTCGATGCCAGGGTCGAGAAGATCGACGAGTAGCTCTTGGCGTGCACCGACTCCATGAACGCGATGTTCGTGTAGACGGACTCCTCGTGCGGGGTGATCGCGTCGGGGATCAGGCTGATCGCGCCGACGGTGCCCTGGATGGTGTCGAGGAGCGTCAGACCGGTGAACACGCGCATGGTGAGCTGCTGTTCCTCCGGCGTGAGGGTGTTCCACGACTGCACGTCGTTCGACAGCGGCACCTTCTCGGGCAGCCAGAAGTTGTTGACGAGGCGGTTCCAGACCTCGACGTCCTTCTCGTCCTGGATTCGGTTCCAGTTGATCGCGCTGACCGAACGGATCAGCG
The DNA here is from genome assembly GCF_003234145.1 of Curtobacterium sp. MCPF17_011. NCBI lineage: Bacteria > Bacillati > Actinomycetota > Actinomycetes > Micrococcales > Microbacteriaceae > Curtobacterium > Curtobacterium sp. MCPF17_011. The sequence continues at coordinate 30,835 of NZ_QKSK01000003.1, read as the reverse complement.
GGACGGCTTTGCCGGTGGCGTGGACCGGGTCGGTGAGAGTCATTGCGTTCTTCCGGAGGTGGTGGTGCAGAACAAGTACGGAACCGGAGGCGCGGGGCGGGGCCGCCCCGCGCCTCCAGTCAGGAGATCGCGGAAGCGATCAGAGCATGCAGCTGACGCAGCCCTCGACCTCGGTGCCCTCGAGTGCGAGCTGGCGCAGACGGATGTAGTAGATCGTCTTGATGCCCTTGCGCCATGCGTAGATCTGCGCCTTGTTGATGTCACGCGTGGTGGCGGTGTCCTTGAAGAACAGCGTCAGGGACAGGCCCTGGTCCACGTGCTGCGTCGCCGCGGCGTACGTGTCGATGATCTTCTCGGGGCCGATCTCGTACGCGTCCTGGTAGTAGTCCAGGTTGTCGTTCGTCATGAACGGCGCCGGGTAGTAGACGCGGCCGAGCTTGCCTTCCTTGCGGATCTCGATCTTCGACGCGATCGGGTGGATCGACGACGTCGAGTGATTGATGTACGAGATCGAACCGGTCGGCGGCACGGCCTGCAGGTTCTGGTTGTAGATGCCGTACTGCTGGATGGACGCCTTCAGCGCCTTCCAGTCGTCCTGCGTCGGGATGGTGATGTTCGCGTTGTCGAACAGCGACGCGACGCGCGGGGTCGCCGGCGTCCAGACCTGGTCGGTGTACTTGTCGAAGAACTCACCCGACGCGTACTTCGAGTCGCGGAAGCCGTCGAAGGTCTCCCCCGTCTCGATCGCGATGTTGTTCGAGGCGCGCAGGGCGTGGAACAGCACCGTGTAGAAGTAGATGTTCGTGAAGTCGATGCCCTCTTCGGAGCCGTAGTAGACGCGCTCACGAGCCAGGTAGCCGTGCAGGTTCATCTGGCCCAGGCCGATGGCGTGCGACTTGTCGTTGCCGTCCTCGACACTGCGCACCGAGGTGATGTGCGACATCTGCGAGACCGAGGTCAGACCGCGGATGGCGGTCTCGATGGTCTTGCCGAAGTCCGGCGAGTCCATCGTCAGCGCGATGTTCAGCGAGCCGAGGTTGCAGGAGATGTCCTTGCCGATCTCCTTGTAGGACAGGTCCTCGTTGAAGGTGGTCGGGGTGTTGACCTGCAGGATCTCCGAGCACAGGTTCGACATGTTGATCCGACCCTTGATCGGGTTGGCCTTGTTCACCGTGTCCTCGAACACGATGTACGGGTAGCCCGACTCGAACTGGATCTCCGCGATGGTCTGGAAGAACTCGCGCGCCTTGATCTTCGTCTTCTTGATGCGCGAGTCGTCGACCATCGCGCGGTAGTTCTCGGAGATCGGGACGTCACCGAACGGGACGCCGTAGACCTTCTCGACGTCGTACGGCGAGAACAGGTACATGTCCTCGTTGTTCTTCGCGAGCTCGAACGTGATGTCCGGCACGACGACGCCGAGGGACAGCGTCTTGATGCGGATCTTCTCGTCGGCGTTCTCGCGCTTGGTGTCGAGGAACTTCATGATGTCCGGGTGGTGGGCGCTGAGGTAGACCGCGCCGGCACCCTGACGCGCACCGAGCTGGTTCGCGTACGAGAAGGAGTCTTCCAGCAGCTTCATCACGGGGATGATGCCCGAGGACTGGTTCTCGATCTGCTTGATCGGGGCACCGGCCTCGCGGATGTTGGAGAGCAGCAGGGCCACGCCGCCGCCGCGCTTCGAGAGTTGCAGCGAGGAGTTGATCCCGCGCGAGATCGACTCCATGTTGTCCTCGATGCGGAGGAGGAAGCAGGAGACGAGTTCGCCGCGCTGGGCCTTCGCGGTGTTGAGGAACGTCGGGGTGGCGGGCTGGAAGCGGCCGGCGATGATCTCCTCGACGAGGTCGATCGCGAGCTGCTCGTTGCCCTGCGCCAGGCCGAGCGCGGTCATCACGACGCGGTCCTCGAAGCGCTCGAGGTAGCGCTTGCCGTCGAACGTCTTGAGCGTGTAGCTCGTGTAGTACTTGAACGCACCGAGGAACGTCTGGAACCGGAACTTCTTCGAGTACGCCAGGTCGTTGAGCCGCTGGATGAAGTCCATCGAGTACAGGTCGATCGTCGCCTGCTCGTAGTACTCGTTCTCGACCAGGTAGTCCAGCCGCTCCTTCAGGTTGTGGAAGAAGACGGTGTTCTGGTTGACGTGCTGCAGGAAGAACTGCTTGGCCGCCTCACGATCCTTGTCGAACTGGATGTTCCCGTCCGCGTCGTAGAGGTTGAGCATCGCGTTGAGGGAGTGGTAGTCCATCCCCGTCTGCGGAGACGTCAGATCGACGTCTGCAACTGCTGCGTCCAAAATGCTTCCAATCCTGAGTTGACCGCCACCACGTCGTCGGGGGTCCCGAAGACTTCGAAGCGGTAGAGAACGGGGACTCCGCACTTGCGCGCGACGATGTCCCCGGCGAGACCGAACGCCTCGCCGAAGTTGGTGTTCCCGCCGACGATGACGCCCCGGATCAGTGCCCGGTTGTGTTCGTCGTTGAGGAACTTGATGACCTGCTTGGGGACCGCTCCGTGTCCGTTGCCGCCACCGTAGGTGGGGAGGACCAGGACGTACGGGCCGTCCGCCCGCAGGGGCGGCTCACTCGCGTGCAGCGGGATCCGGTCGGCGTCCTGGCCGAGCTTCTCCACGAACCGGGCGGTGTTGCCCGAGACACTCGAGAAGTAGACGAGGCGGCTCATGGTGCGCTCCCTGACGAAGGTGCGGACTGCGGACCGGAGGGTGTGGTGGGGGGGGGTGGGACGAGCCTCCTGGCCGTCCACCCGCCACCGGGCGTCGCGGGCCGAGTGGCCCGCGAGGCGTCAGGCCAGTTCGGCGCTGAGGGTGGCGATCTTGTCGGGGCGGAAGCCCGACCAGTGGTCGTCGTCGGTCACGACGACGGGGGCCTGCATGTAGCCGAGGCTCTTGACGTGCTCGAGTGCGGCTTCGTCCGTGGAGACGTCGTGCACCTCGTACTGGATGCCCTTGTTGTCGAGGGCGCGGTACGTCGCAGTGCACTGGACGCAGGACGGCTTGGTGTACACGGTGACGGCCATGATCTCCCCTGGTTCTGGGCCCGGTTGGAGGCCCGTCGTTCTGGTGCTGTGTTGTCGATGACGCTACTACATGTAGTGCCCGATGGGCGGGTGGACCACTAGAGGAAGTGTTACACCCCTGTAGTTTCCACAACGTCATCCACAGTCTGTGGATTCCCGTGAGGCCCGGTTTTCCGCCACTCTGCCACCGCCCACCGACACTTCCCACACCCTGTTGGGGGGCCTTCTCCACGGGTGTGGAAACCTCCCGCTCGGCGTGTCTGAGAGCGCTGCGCGGACACCGCCCCGAGCGCCGTCCCCCGCACGGGTGGCACGGTTCTCCACAGCCGCCGCAACGCGGTCCGTCCAGTCCGTACACTCGTCTCGTGAGCGCGTACGGGTCCCTGCTGAAGACGCCCGGGGTCGGCAGAGTCATCGCCGCGCAACTCACCGCGCGGTTCCCGTTCGGCATGCTGTCGCTGGCGTACCTGCTGCACGTCGAGCACATCTTCGACTCGTACGGCGCAGCAGGACTCGTCCTGGCGACCACGAGCATCGGCCAGGCCCTCGCCGGTCCGCTCACCAGCCGCTGGATGGGCCGCTGGGGCATGCGCCCCGTCCTCATCCTGACGAGCGTCGTGGCGCTGGTGACGATGGGCGTCATCGCCTTCTTCGTGATGCCGCTCTGGGCCTACGTCGTGATCGGCTTCGTCGGCGGTCTGGCGGTCCCGCCGGTGCAGCCCGCCGTCCGCACCATCTACCCGAAGATGGTCACGTCCTCGCAGCTCACCCCGCTCTTCTCCCTCGACGCCAGCGCCCAGGAGCTCATCTGGGTCGCCGGCCCGGTCATCACCACGTTCGTCGCGACGCAGATCGGCACGGTCCAGGCGATCGTCGTCGCGATGGTGTTCCTGCTCATCGGTGGCGCCTGGTTCATCGCCTCGCCCGAGCTCGGCCGGGTCCGCATCCCCCGCTCGAAGCGCGCGTTCGGGGTCGTCATGAAGCGGCCGTCGGTCGTGGTCGCCACCGTCACGGGCCTGCTGCTCATCGGCGCGTGTGCCGCGGTGGAGGCCAGCGTCACCAGCGTCTTCGGCGAGGGCAGCCCGAACGCCGGCATCGTCCTCGCCGTGTTCGCGGTCGGGTCGCTCGTCGGCGGTCTCGCGCTGGGGCACCTCCCGATCTCGCCGAACGCCCTCTGGTTGCGCATGACGATCGTCTTCGTCGGACTCGTGCTCGCGGTCGGCAACCCGACCTTCTGGTGGCTCTGCATCTCGCTGGTCATCGCCGGTGCCGGCATCGCCCCGGCGCTGACGGTGATGTTCGGCTCGGTCTCCGCAACCGTCAAGTTCTCCGACACGGCCGAGGCCTACGGCTGGATGGGCACCGGCCAGCTCATCGGTGCCGCTGGCGGCTCCGCGGTCGCGGGCTTCCTGATCGACAGCAACGGCCCGAGCGGCGGGCTGATGGTCGGAGCCGTGATGGCGGCGGCCGGTGTCGTCTTCCCCCTGGTCGTGCGCCGGTGGTTGCCCGACCTGCGTGGTCGTGACGCCAGCCCGCTGCCCGACACCGAGCCGGTCCACCTCCCCACCTGATCCGTCGGTCCGGGAGTTCTCCACAGGACGTCCTGGAGGCGCGGCTCGCCCCCCGTCACGGCGGGCAGGATGGGTGCATGGTCACCTCCACCCCCCTCCGCGACGGCCGGAGCATCCGCACCATCGGCTTCGGCGTCTACAAGGTCGACGACTCCGAAGCGGCGACGGCCGTCGGTCTCGCACTGGACGCCGGGTACCGGCACGTCGACACGGCCGAGATGTACGGCAACGAGCGTGGCGTCGGGCAGGCGATCCGGGCCTCCCGGCTGGAGCGCGATGACGTGTTCGTGACCACGAAGGTGTGGAACGAGCACCAGGGGCGTGACGGCACGCTGCGGGCGTTCGACGCCAGTCTCGAGCGGTTGGGGCTCGACGCGGTCGACCTGTACCTGATCCACTGGCCGGCGGCCGCGAACGACCGCTACGTCGAGACCTGGCGCACCCTCGTCGAACTCCGCGAGTCCGGGCGGGCGCGCAGTGTCGGCGTCTCGAACTTCCAGGTGCCGCACCTCGAGCGGATCATCGACGAGACCGGCGAGGTCCCCGCCGTCAACCAGGTCGAACGGCACCCGTGGTTGCCGCAGCGCGAACTGATGGCGTTCCACGAGCAGCACGGCATCGTCACGGCCGCGTGGTCCCCGCTCGGCCGCGGGCGACTGATCGAGGACCCGGTCCTGGTCGGCATCGCCGCCGCGCACGACGTCAGCGTCGCCCAGGTGCTGGTCCGGTGGAACGTGCAGCAGGGGGTCGTCGTCCTGCCGAAGTCCGTGACGCCGTCGCGGATCCGCTCGAACCTCGACGTCGACGGCTTCGTCCTGACGGACGACGAACTCTCCGCGATCGCCGGCCTCGAGTCCGGTCAGCGCACGGGCTCGCACCCCGACGCCGTCGCCTGAGCGGGCCGGCAACCGCGCCCGCCTGCCGCGTCCGCCGCGGAACACCGGTGTTCGTCAGTCGCGCCGCGGAATCCCGCGGCGTCACCGGCGAACACCGGTGTTCCGCGTGGGCCTCGAGCCGCTCAGCCCTGGCGGTCCTCCTCAGACTGCCACGGCAGGTGCAGATCGCCCGGCTCCGGTTCGACGTCGCCGGCGTCGTCCGCGCCGCCGGTCCCCGGGGCTGCGACGATGCGCGAGGGGTCGATGCCGTCCTCGCGCAGGTCGTCGTCGTCACGCTGCTTCGTCTGTGACGCGTCCATCTCCCGCTCGCTCGAGGGGCTGTACGACGTGTCGGCGGCGCGCTGTTCACGCCCGCTCACCCCGTCGACGTCGTCGCTGTGCGCTGCCGAGGTCAGGGCGTCGGAGCGGTCCCGGTCGTCAGAGTGCTCGGGGCCTGCGATGTCGTTGCTCATGCTGTTTCCTCCCGTTTCCCCGAACGCTAGGCGGCGGACGGCGTCGAGCTCCCAGGCCGTCCATCCGATCGGGGCACAACCGGCTCCCGCACGCACCAGTACGGTCGAAGCGTGATGGATCCTCGCGCCCTGGCCACCGACGAGCTCCGACCCGGGGAGCGCCTGCTGTGGGTCGGGCAGAGCGATCCCGCGCGGCTGTTCACCGGACGCGACGGCTTCCTCGTGCCTTTCAGCATCCTGTGGGGCGGCTTCGCGATCTTCTGGGAGGTCGGCGTCCTCACCACCGGAGCACCGTGGTTCTTCGCCCTCTTCGGTAGCGTCTTCGTCCTCATCGGGCTGCACCTGATCGTCGGCCGGTTCTTCGTGAAGCGCCACCGGAAGCGCACGGAGGCTTTCGCCGTGACCGACCGGCGAGCGTTCATCACGAACGGGCGCAGCAGCCGTGAGACCGATGTCAGCCGGACGGACCGGGACATCAACTGGACCCGCGGTCGAACCCATTGCTCAGTCGAGTGGGGTGGCAGCTCCGGGCGAGGAGTGTTCGGCGGCGGCGGGTTCGGCGCCCCCAACCTCCAGCACCTCTACGCCAACACGGGCCTCGACGGGTTCTTCGGTCCTCGTCCGATGGCGTTCTACGACGTCTCGGACGGCAAGGCCCTGGTCCAGGCACTCGATGACGCAGCCCGACGCTGACGGCTCCTGCCCCACCGGGTCGGCGAGCCCCGAGCAACGGGCCCTCGTCGACGGACAACTCCGCCCGGGTGAGCATCTCCTCTGGGTCGGCCACAGTGACCTGCAGCGGATCTTCGTCGACGCTGACCGGTACCTGATCCCCTTCAGCGCTTTCTTCCTCGTCATCGTGACGAGCTTCCTCGTGGCGGCCGCCCGCTCGCACGCGAACCCGGCGGTCCTCGTCCTGCTGTCCGCCCTCGTCCTGGTCGGCCTGCACATGGGCGCCGGCCGGTTCCTCGTCAAGCGCCACCGCAAGCGCACCGACGTCTACGCCGTGACGACGGAGCGGGCACTCGTCACGAACGGCCGGCGGACCCGCGAGACCGACGCCCACCGCCCCGACTGGTACGTGGACCGGACGGCGGAGCACGTCACCGTGCAGTGGGACGACGTCAGCGACCTCGACACGCTCTTCTGGGGTGGCAGCGCTGCTGCCCAGCAGTACGCGAACACGGGCCTCGACGGCCTGCCCGGGGCGCGGGAGAACTTCGCCATGTACGACGTCACGGACGGCGACGGACTCGTCGCGGCGCTCCGCCACACCTCCGGTCGCTGACCCGGCCGGGAGGCACGGCTCACCCCGCAGGTCCGTTACGCTCGTCGGGCACTCGCCACCACCAGGAGGTCCCACCGTGACGATCGTCGCCGCCGCTGACGGCTCAGCCCTCGGCAACCCCGGCCCTGCCGGCTGGGCCTGGTACGTGGACGACGACCGCTGGGCTGCCGGAGGCTGGCCCCGCGGCACCAACAACCAGGGCGAGCTGACCGCCGTCCTGCAACTCCTCAAGGCCACGAAGGACACCGGCGAACCGCTGCACATCCTCTGCGACAGTCAGTACGCGATCAAGGCCTGCACCGAGTGGCTCGCCGGCTGGAAGCGCAAGGGCTGGCGGAAGGCCGACGGCAAGCCGGTGCTCAACGTGGAGATCATCCAGGAGCTCGACGCCGAGCTGCAGGGCCGCAAGGTGACGTTCGAGTGGGTCCGTGGGCACATGGGCCACGAGATGAACGAGGCAGCCGACGTCCGTGCCCGCGGTGCGGCGACGGCGTACCAGAACCGCACCGAGGTCCCGACCGGACCGGGCTGGCCGGGCGTCGACGTCTCGGAGCCGGCACCGATCCCCGAGGTCGCTCCCCCCGCGACGCTCTTCTAGACCGCAGGACCGACAGCCACACGACAGACAGCGGAGGGCGGGACCGTTCGGTCCCGCCCTCGCTGTCGGTCGTACTGGATTCAGTAGGTGCCGTCGCGGCGGTCCTGCCGGGTGATCTGCTCGCCGGAGGCCGGGTCGACCCCGGACCGCGTGGTGGTGGTCGTCCGACGTCCGCCGAAGCCGACCGCCAGGCTGATGATGAGCAGGATGACGCCGGCGGCCATCAGGATGTAGCCGATGAGGCGCAGGTCGATGCCGGCGATCTGGTAGTCGACCGCGAACGCGACGATGGCGCCGATCACGATCAAGGCGATGCTGGAGCCGATTCGCATGGGGTTCCTTCCGTGGGCTGCGGCTGACCGTACCCGGTGGGCAGCCCGCGTGTTCTGGCTCAGTCGACGTCGACCTCGGCCCACCCGTCGAAGCGTCCGATCTCGGTGACGCGGACCACGGCCTCGCCGGCGTCGTCGGAGGCGTCGAGGTCGATGGTCGCCGAGAAGCCGAAGTCCTTGTCGCCCGCCGGGTCGGCGAAGATCTGCCGCGCACGCCAGGAGCGCCCCTGTTCGGAGAGCACGAGGTACTGCATGGACCGGGCTTCCGCGTCGATGCCGATCGTGTCGTGCTCGTCGTAGTACTCCTCGAGCACGTTGTCCCACGCGTGCTGGTCGAACCCGGCGGTGGCGTCGAGTTCGCCGAGTCCTTCGATGTCGTCCCGGGCGGCCAGCAGCACCCGCTGGAAGAGGGCGTTGCGCACGAGGACCCGGAAGGCCCGGACGTTGCCGGTCAGGCGGGCGGGCTGCGGCGGCGCGATCTCCTCGTGCTCCGCTTCGGCGAGCGCGATGTCCCCGTTCATCAGCGCTTCCCACTCGTCGACGAGCGAGGAGTCGACCTGGCGGACGAGCTCGCCGAGCCACTCGATGATGTCGTCGAGCTCCTGGGTGCGGTGTTCGTCCGCGATGGTCTGCCGCATGGTGCGGTAGGCGTCGGACAGGTACCGCAGCACCAGGCCCTCGGAGCGGGTGAGCTGGTAGAAGCGGACGTAGTCCCCGAAGGTCATCGCCCGCTCGTACATGTCCCGGACGACGGACTTCGGGGAGAGCGAGAAGTCGAGCACCCAGGGCTGTTCGTCGGCGTAGCTCTCGTACGCGGCGGTCAGCAGTTCGTCGAGCGGTTTCGGCCAGGTGACCTCTTCGAGGAGCTCCATCCGCTCGTCGTACTCGATTCCCTCCTGTTTCATCCGGGCGACCGCCTCGCCGCGTTCCTTGAACTGCTGCTGCGACAGGATCGCGCGCGGGTCGTCGAGGGTCGCTTCGACGATGGACACCATGTCGAGGGCGAAGGTCGGCGACTCCGGGTCGAGCAGTTCGAACGCGGCGAGCGCGAAGGGTGACAGTGGCTGGTTGAGCGCGAAGTTCGCCTGCAGGTCGACGGTCAGTCGGTAGGTGCCGTCGACCTTCTCGATGACACGGGCGTTGATCAGCGTCCGCGCGATCGTGAGCGCCCGACGGGCCATCGCGAGCTGACGGGCACGCGGTTCGTGGTTGTCGTAGACGAGGGAGCGGACGTCCTCGAACGCGTCCCCGCCGCGGGCGACGACGGACAGCACCATGGCGTGCGTGATCCGCATCCGGGACACCATCGGCTCGGGCTCGGCGGCGATCAGGCGTTCGAACGACGCCTGACCCCAGGACACGAAGCCCTCGGGTGCCTTCTTCCGCTTGATCTTGTTCTTCTTCTTCGGGTCGTCACCGGCCTTGGCGACCGCGCGGGCGTTCTCGATGTCGTGCTCGGGTGCCTCTGCGACGACGTCGCCCTCGGTGTCGTACCCGGCACGTCCGGCACGACCGGCGATCTGGTGGAACTCGCGGGCGGAGAGCTGGCGCATCTTGGTGCCGTCGAACTTCGTCAGACCGGTGAACAGGACGGCGCGGATCGGCACGTTGATGCCGACGCCGAGGGTGTCGGTGCCGCAGATGACGGGCAGCAGGCCACGCTGGGCGAGCTGTTCGACCAGGCGCCGGTACTTCGGCAGCATGCCGGCGTGGTGCACGCCGATGCCCGCCCGGATCAGGCGTGACAGGGTCTGCCCGAACCCGGCGCTGAAGCGGAAGCCGGCGATGGCCTCGGCGATCTGGTCTCGGCGTTCCCGTGACGCGACCTTCGCCGACATGAGTGCCTGCGCCCGCTCGAGTGCCGCGGCCTGGGCGAAGTGCACGATGTAGACGGGTGCCTTGCCCTCGTCGAGCAGCCGTTCGACGGTCTCCTGCACGGGGGTCATCACGTACTCGTACTCGAGCGGCACGGGGCGCGAGACACCGGTGACCCGTGCGGTCGACCGACCGGTACGCCGGGAGAGGTCGTCCGCGATCGTGGTGACGTCGCCGAGGGTGGCGGACATCAGCAGGAACTGCGCCTTCTCGAGCACGAGCAGCGGCACCTGCCACGCCCACCCCCGGTCGGCGTCGCCGTAGAAGTGGAACTCGTCCATGACCACGACGTCGACGTCTGCGTCGGGACCCTGGCGGAGCGCGAGGTTCGCGAGGATCTCGGCGGTGCAGCAGACGATCGGGGCGTCGGCGTTGACGGCGGAGTCGCCCGTGACCATGCCGACGTTCTGGGCGCCGAACAGGTCGACGAGCTGGAAGAACTTCTCGGACACGAGGGCCTTGATCGGCGCGGTGTAGTAGCTGCGCTTGCCCTCCGCGAGCGCGGCGAAGTGCGCACCGGCGGCGACGAGGGACTTGCCGGTGCCGGTCGGGGTGCTCAGGACGACGTTGGCACCGGAGACGAGTTCGATGAGGGCTTCGTCCTGCGCCGGGTAGAGCGGACGTCCGCCGGAGGCCGCCCACTCGGCGAAGGCGAGGTAGACGGCGTCCGGATCGACGACACCGCCCTCGGCCGCCGGCAGTGCGGCGACGAGCGGAGGGGCGGTGGTGACGTCGGTCATGTGCCCATCCTCCCAGCCCCACGCCTGACACGGCCCGCACCTCCCGCATATCCATGCGCTCGCATAGACTCGCCGTGTGCGTGAACTCGGATTCCTCTCCTTCGTCCCGAACCACGGCGGTGCTCCCGGTGCCGCGAGCGCCCTGGAGGACGGACTGCAGCTCTTCCAGACCGCCGAAGCCCTGGGCTACGGCACCGGCTGGGTCCGCGGCCGGCACTTCGAGCCCTTCCTCACCAGCCCGATGACGTTCTTCGCCGCCGCAGCCCAGCGGACCAGCACGATCGGCTTCGGCACCGCAGTGCTCGGCATGCGCTACGAGGACCCGGTGCGCCTGGCCGAGGACGCCAGCACCGTCGACCTGCTCAGCGGTGGCCGGGTGCAGCTCGGCATCAGCACGGGCATCGCCGGCTACGGCCCGATCCTGGACCCGGTGTTCGGCAGCTCCGAGCGGTCCTTCCGCGACGAAGCCGAGGCACGCGCGGCTCGGCTGCTCGAGGTCCTGCACGGCGACGCCCTCGGCTCGGCCGGCACGGGCTACGAGAGCATCCCCGCCGACGCCGAACTGACCCTGCAACCGCAGAGCCCCGGCCTGCTCGACCGCGTCTGGTGGGGCGGCGGCAGCATGGGCACCGCGGTCCGCACGGCCGAGAAGGGCCTGCTGCTGCACTGCTCGACGCTGAACACCGAGGACACCGGCGCGCCGTTCGCCGAAGCGCAGGCCGACCAGATCGCCGCGTACCGCTCCCGGTTCGCCGAACTGCACCCGCACCGACAGTCGAAGGTCGCCGTCGGCCGGATCATCGTCCCGCTGCTCGATGACCACGACCGCGACGTCCACCGGGAGTTCCTCACCGGGTACGCGTCCGGCATGGACGACGAGGGTCGACCGCTGTCGGGTCCGCCGTTCCGCTTCAGCAGGGTCCTGTCCGGTGAGCCGGCAGCCATCGTCGACGCCCTGCGCGCCGACCCGGCCGTGGCGGCGACCGACGAGCTGGTCGTGACCCTGCCCGCCAACGGTGACAGCGCCTCCCACGAGCGGATCCTGCGCATCGTCGCGGAGGAGATCGCACCGGCGGTCCGCGCCGTCTGACCACCCACGAGCGGCACCGGCACCCTGCGCCCGGCCCCGGCCCCGGCCTTCCGGCACCCGGGGCGCCGTCCGGCCTCAGCGTCCAGCGGGGCCCACGGGCCGGTGAGTTCCGTGGGCTGCACCGCCGGACGACCATCGACGTTCCTGATCCGAACCCGATGGTGCACTCATCGTTCCACCTGTGCACCCTTTTGTCACACGTGACGAAAACCGGTCCGCACGAGCGCCCTGTCCGCGCGGGAACGAGGATGCGCCCCCGCAACGAGTGCGGGGGCGCATCAGGACGCATCAGGACCACCGGGGCGTCATCGGCCGGATCAGGAGGCCGCGACACTCGCTCGGCAGTCCTTGTTCGATGCGTGCGCCGACGGTAACCAGCCGACTGGCGCATCACCGATCGTACCGATGCGAGCGGGCACAGTGCGGAAAGTGGACGGGACCGCAGCCCCCTGGCGCGCTCCAGTCCGAGGGCCACGCACGTCGCCGCCCCACCTCCGGCCCGGCCGGTACCGCCCGTACCTGGCTGCGTCCACCACCGGCAGGGCAGGATGGGCGTGACCCGACCCGGGGTCTCGACGACGAGGTGGAGTGACGCGATGACGCGTGTAGTGGTGACCGGTGGCAGCGGCAAGCTCGGACGGGCGGTCGTCCGTGACCTGGACGAGCACGGGTACGACGTGGTGCTCCTCGACCGGGTGGCCTCCCCGGACAAGCCCGAGCGGGTGCAGTTCGTGCGGACGGACCTCACCGACTACGGGCAGGTGCTCAACACGTTCCTCGGAGTCGACGACCGCTACGACTCCGTGGACGCTGTCGTGCACCTCGCCGCCGTCCCCGCACCGGGCCAGGTGCCGGACGTCGCACTCATCACGAACAACGTGACCGCGTCGATCAACGTGTTCCACGCTGCCCGCGCGGCCCGCATCCGGAACGTCGTGTGGGCCTCCAGTGAGACGCTGCTGGGGATCCCGATGGGCGAGCACCACCCGCCCTACCTGCCCGTCGACGAGGAGTTCGCGGTCCGCCCGCAGTCGTCGTACTCGCTCGGGAAGGCCGTCGAGGAGGAGATGGCCCGCCACTTCACCCGCTGGGACCCGCAGCTGAAGATGATCGGGCTGCGCTTCTCGAACGTGATGGACGAGACCGACTACCCGGCGTTCCCGTGGGACGCCACCCCGGAGGCGAAGACCTTCAACCTGTGGTCCTACATCGACTCGCGCGACGGTGCCCAGGCGGTCCGCAAGGCCGTGGAGAGTGAGCTGACCGGGTTCGAGGCGTTCATCATCGCCAGCCCGGACACCGTGATGGACACCCCGACGCTGGAGCTCGTCGAGCAGTTCCTGCCGGACGTCGAGCGCCGGGCCGAGATCGACGGCGTCAGTTCGCTCCTGTCGTCCGAGAAGGCCCGCGAGCTCCTCGGCTACGCGCCCGAGCACACCTGGCGCCCCTGACCCCTCCGCGGATCTAGGCGGCGAGCAGCAGGCCGTCGAGGACCAGGTCGCGCAGGCGCGGCAGCAGGTCCGCGGTCAACGCCTGGTCGTCGACACCCGTCAACTGGGCGATCGCGCCGATGATCTGGCCGACCGTCAGCTCACCGTCGGCCGCACCGACGAACGCGGCGAGCGCGGTGTCGGCGTCGACCCGTCGGCCGAACCCGCCGCCCTGCACGAGCGTCATCACGGTGGGGTCGTCGTTGCCCGGCCAGTAGTGCCGTTCCTCGGTGACGTCGCCGGCGACGCGGAGGTGCGCGGCGGCGAACTCGTCGTCGTCACGCTCAGCGAGCCAGGAGACGGCGTCCAGGACGCGGGCGATCGTCGCGCCGAGGCCGACGGGGTTGGAGCCGAGCACCTGCGGGAGGCGCTCGAAGCGGCGGAGGTCGGGCGAGCCTCCGGACCGGACGACGACGTAGCCGAAGCCGACCCCGGTGACGTGGCGGTCACGGAAGTCGTCCAGCCACGCGTCGACCAGGTCGTCGAAGACGGGGGTGCCCGGCTTCGTGCCCCCGTCGCGGATCCAGGTCTCGGCGTAGGCGGGCGGGTCCTCGCGCTCCCGTTCGACCACCCACACGTCGAGGTCGGTGTCGGCGAACCAGGAGCGGACGCGCTCCAGTCCGTCGTTCCCCCACCGGTGCTCCCAGTTGCCGAGCAGCTGTGCGGTGCCGCCCGGCTCGAGGTGCTCGGCCAGCCCGCGGAGGACGGTCTCGACGAGGGCGTCGCCGACCATGCCGCCGTCCCGGTACTCGTAGGCGGGGACGCCCTCACGGCGGGGCGTGATGACGAACGGCGGGTTCGAGACGATGCGGTCGAACCGCTCCCCCGCGACCGGTTCGAACAGTGAGCCGAGACGGAAGTCGATGCCGTCGACGCCGTTGAGCTGCGCGTTGAACCGGGCGATGTCGAGCGCCCGTCGCGAGATGTCGGTGGCGACGACCCGGTCGGCGAAGCGTCGGGCGTGCATGGCCTGGATGCCGCACCCGGTGCCGAGGTCGAGCACCCCCCGCACCGGCACGGGCAGCTGCAGGCCGCTCAACGTGGTGGTGGCCCCGCCGACGCCGAGGACGTGCTCCTCGCTGATGGCGTGTCCGAGGGCGAGTTCGCCGAGGTCGGAGACGATCCACCAGCTGCCGGCACCCAGGTCATCGACGAACGCGTACGGGCGGAGGTCGACGGCCGCAGCGACGGCGTCCCCGTCGACGCGCAGGACCCCGGCCGCGGCCAAGGAGTCCACGCCGGCGGTCGGGAACGCGGCCGAGGCATCGGCCCGCGCCACCGGCAGGCCGAGCACGAAGAGCGTGGCGATGGTGGACAGCGGTGTCGTCGGGCGCGCGGCGAGGGCCCGACGGGCGGCGACGCGCACCCCGCGGTGCAGGGCGGCGGCCGCCTCGGTCCCCCAGAGCGCGTCGACCCCCTCGACGGAGTAGCCGGCGGTGGTCAGGTCCGCGGCGAGCGCCGAGGTGACGGCGGGCTCGGCGACGACGTCGGGCAGCGTGTCCGCGGCTGTGCGCTCCCCGCTCATGCCAGGGCCTCGGCGCGGACCAGGCCGGCGGGTACCCGCCAGTCGAGGACCAGGTCGAGCAGGCCCGGGAACCGCTGCTGGACCTCGTCCGTCCGGACGCGGCTGACCCGGGTCAGTCCCTCGAGGTGCTGCTCGAGCAGACCGGCTTCACGGAGCACCCGGAAGTGGTGCGTCAGCGTGGACTTCGGCCGGTCGATGCCGACCCACCCGCAGGAGCGCTCCTCGCCCGCGCCGTCGACCAGGTAGCGGTGCAGGATCGCCAGCCGGATCGGGTCGGACAGGGCGTCCAGGACCGTCGGGAGGTCCATCTCGCCGACCGTGGGCTGCGGCAGCGGGCTGTGCTGCGGGAGCAGTTCGGCTTCGTCGGTGCGCTCGGGCATGCACGGACGGTACCACTCCGTGCCGGCTAGTACGAGTTGCGTCGTACAGGGCGGGTGCGGTACGAATGCAGTCGTACAACGAAAGGGACGGCCATGCAGTCACCACGTTCCGTCGCAGGGTTCTGGATCCTCGCGACGATGCTCCTCGTCTCGGTCGCCTCGTCGGCCGTGCCGTCCCCGATCTACCCGGTCTACGCGGCCGAGTGGCACCTCACCCCGTTGATGCTCACCGCCGTGTTCGCGATCTACGTCGCCGGACTGCTGCTGAGCCTGCTCATCGCCGGACGACTGTCGGACCACACCGGCCGGAAGCCCGTCCTGATCGTCGGCGGCCTCGGCGTCGCCGTCTCGCTGGGACTCTTCGCCGTCGCCGACGGACTCGGCGCGCTCATCGTCGACCGCATCGTGCAGGGCGTCTCCGTGGGGCTGCTCATCGGCGCGCTCGGCGCGGCGCTCATCGACAACTCGCTCGAACGGCACCCCTCGCTCGCCGGCGTCCTCAACGGGGTCATCCCGCCGATCGCCCTCGCCACCGGCGCCCTGTCGAGCGGCGCCCTCGTCGAGTGGGGTCCCGCGCCGGAGCAGCTCGTCTACGTGCTGTTCGGGTCGCTCCTCGTGCTGCTCGTCGTCGCCCTCGCCGTCGTCCCCGAGCAGGTCGTCCGTCGACCCGGGGCCCTGCGGTCGCTCCGTCCCACGGTGTCCGTTCCACGGGCCTCCCGTCGGCTGTTCCGGAGCGTCGCCGGATCGCTCGTGTCCAGCTGGGCGCTCGGCGGACTGTTCCTGTCCCTCGTCCCGTCCGCGCTCCGCGTGGTCTTCGGCATCCACAACCACTTCGCCGCGGGCGCCCTCATCGCCGTCGTCACCGGCGTCGGTGCACTGACGGGACTGGTGATCCAGCGGATGGACACGCGGAAGGCGGTCCTGATCGGCCTCGTCGCCCTCGTGCTGGGACCGGTCGTCACCGTCACGTTCGTGTTCATGCCGTCGCTGCCTGGCCTCGTCGTGGGCAGTGCGATCGCCGGTGTCGGCTTCGGCGCGGGCTTCCAGGCACCGCTCCGGATGCTGCTCGCCACCGCCGCCCCCACCCACCGCGCAGGACTGCTGTCGACGATCTACGTGGTCAGCTACCTGGCCTTCGGCGTTCCGAGCGTCATCGGCGGGTTCCTCGAGCCGTCGCTCGGCCTCGTGCCGGTGCTCGCCGGGTACGGCGCGTTCATCGTCCTGGCAGCGGTCGTCGCCCTCGTGCTCCAGCTGACGTCGAAGGACGCCGCCCGGGTCGAGGAAGCCGCTGCGGAAGCGGTGGAGCGGACGGCGACGGGTTCGGTCCGCACGGTCTGAGACCGCCCGTGCCGGGAGCCGTCCGGTTGTCTAGAGCCCCGGCCGTGCGGTGCGGCCGCGCGGCCGCACCCCGACGTTCCGGTGTGCTTCGGCGTGCGCGGCGTCGACGTCCGCCTTGCCCCGGTCCGCCGCGTCACGCATCCGCTTCGACGGCGCGTGGCGCTTCGCCCAGTCCCAGAACCGGTGCAGCTTCGCACGGAGCCACGTGATGATCCGGTGGAAGAAGTGGAACTCGCTCGCCAGCACGGTCAGGCCGACGAAGACCACGAGCCATCCCGGACCCGGCAGCGGCACCAGGATCAGGCCGATGACGACGATGAGACCACCGACGATCCCGACCAGGACCTTGTAGAAGAGGTGCACGTGCGGGCGGGCGTGGATCCAGGTGCGCATGTCCCGGAACCACTGGAAGCGCTGGCGTCCGCCGTCACCCGGGTCCGTGGACGATGTCGCCGCGGACGCGTCGGGAACGCCACTCCGGGGAGGCTCAGTCGGGTCGCCGTGCATGTCGGAACGCTAGGGCGCGCGCCTGGGAAACCGCGGCGGAACCGGTCGGTGCGCGGTGTGGACGGCGCATCGCGTCACGTGCTCCTGCGAACCCCGCGCCTCCGGTCCGGACGGGAGGCCCGTCACGCGTGCACGACGCACGTCGCCGCCCACGGGACGGCGGCCAGGCGCGCCTCCGGGATCGGTTCCCCGCCCACGGCGCAGCGGCCGTAGGTCCCGGCGTCGAGGCGTCCGAGGGCTGCGTCCACCTGCTCGACGCGCCGGCGGGCGTCGTCCCGCACCGCGCCGAGGGACCCGCGCTCCCAGGCGAGGGTCGAACCCTCCGGGTCGTGTTCGTCGTCCGTGTTCGCGCCGTCCCGGGCGTCACTGACGTCCTGCATGCTCAGCTCGACGTCGACCAGCAGCTTGCTCGCGCGAGCCCGTTCAGCCTGCAGGGCGGTCCGCGGCTCGAAGTCCATGTCGCCGACGGTAGTCCGCGGAATGGACCTCGACCCGGATGCGTTCGCATGCACATGACGAAGATCGGTTTCCTCTCCTTCGGGCACTGGCGTGACGTCCCCGGGTCGAAGGTCCGCAGTGGGCGCGAGTCGCTCGTGCAGGCCATCGACCTCGCGGTGGCGGCCGAGGAGGCGGGCGTCGACGGCGCGTACTTCCGCGTGCACCACTTCGCACCCCAGCAGGCCGCCCCCTTCCCCCTCCTGTCGGCGATCGCGGCCCGTACCAGCCGCATCGAGATCGGCACCGGCGTGATCGACATGCGCTACGAGAACCCGCTGTACATGGCGGAGGAGGCGGCGGCCACCGACCTCATCTCCGGTGGTCGACTGCAGCTCGGCGTGAGCCGGGGGTCACCCGAGACCGCCCTCGCCGGCTACCGCTCGTTCGGCTACGTGCCGGAGGCGGACGACGAGAACGGCGCCGACCTGGCCCGTGACCACACCACGGTCTTCCGCCGCGCGATCGCCGGCGAGCCGATGGCGAACGCGAACCCGCAGATGACCGGTGCGGTCGGGTCGCTCGCGATCACGCCGCGGTCCGACACCCTGTCCGAGCGCATCTGGTGGGGTGCCGGCACCCGGGCCACCGCCGAGTGGACCGCCGCGCAGGGCATGAACCTGATGTCGTCGACCCTGCTGACCGAGGACACCGGCGTGCCCTTCGACCAGCTGCAGGCGGAGCAGATCGAGCGCTTCCGCAGCACCTGGCGCGAGATGGGCTGGGACCACGAACCCCGGGTGAGCGTCAGCCGCAGCATCATCCCGATCATCGACGACGAGTCGCGCCACTACTTCGGCGTCCGCGCACAGGTGGAGGGGCAGGACCAGGTCGGGCACCTGGACGGGGGCCTCGCCCGGTTCGGCCGTTCGTACATCGGCGAACCCGAACAGCTCGTCGCGGAGCTCGCCGCTGACCAGGCCGTCCGGGCTGCCGACACGGTCCTCGTCACGGTGCCGAACCAGCTCGGGGTGGACTTCAACGCCCGGCTGCTCGCCGCCGTCAAGGACGTCTTCGCCGAGGTGGACGCCGCTCCGGCGGCGGTCTGAGGCGGGGCCGGGCATCCCGGTCCCCCCTTCTGCCGACACCCGGTCTGGGGCAGCGGCGTCGGCACGTGCCAGGTAGCGTCGAGAGGCACTGACGACACCCGCACACACCAGGAGTTCCCCGTGACGCTGCCGGCCGCCGGCTGGTTCCCGGACCCGCAGGACACCGCACGACTGCGGTGGTGGGACGGTCACGCCTGGGGCGAGGCGACCCGGGTGCTGCCCCGCGAGGCACCTGACCCGATCGTGTCCGTCCTCACCGCCATGCCCGCCGGACCGGCCTTCTCCGTCGAGGCGTCGGCCCGCGCCGTCGAGGCCCGCTCGTGGGCGTACGGCAGCACCGACCGACGGTTCTGCGTGTTCGCGGTCCTCGCCGTGGTGGCGGCGATCGTGTCCCTCGTGATGAACCCGTGGGGGCTCTGCAGCCTGCTCGGCATCGCCGCGGGCCTGATCGCGCTGGTGCGTCCGGGCGCGACCGGTCCCTGGCGGGTCGTCGGGCAGAGCGTCGGAGCGTCCGCGCTCGTGCTCGCCGTCGCGACCGGTGTCGTCGCCGCGAACGGGCACCTGCACCTGTTCTGAGCCCGGCGCCTGCCTGGCCGTCAGGCGTCGATCAGTCCTCCGACGGCCGCCGACGCTGCTGCTTCGTCGCAGACCGCTGCTGCTTGCCCGCCAGGCGGCGGCGTTGCGAGCCACGCGTCGGGCGGGTCGCGCGCCGTGGCGGGCCGGTCGGGGCGAGCGCGTCCCGCAGGAGTCCACGGAGCGCGTCGAGGGCGGCCTCACGGTTGCGCAACTGCGACCGCCGCTCGGACACCGTCACGGTGATCGTCCCCGCGGCCGTGCGCCGGGCGACCCGCTCGAGGATGCGCGTCCGCTGCTCGTCGCTGAGCACCGGCGACCCGGCGACGTCCCACGTCAGTTGGACGCGACTGTCGGACGTGTTGACGTGCTGGCCACCAGCGCCGGACGACCGCGAGAACCGCCACTGCAGTTCGGACTCGGGGATCGTCAGCCCCGGCCCCACCTCGAGGTCCATGCGCCCAGGGTCCCACGTTCCCAGCAGCGCCGCGATCCCTACCGCCGCGCCCGCGGGTGTGCCGTCTGGTACACGTCGCGCAGCATGTCCGCCGTCACCAGCGTGTAGATCTGCGTGGTCGCGACGCTCGCGTGTCCGAGCAGCTCCTGCACCACCCGGACGTCCGCGCCGCCCTCGAGCAGGTGCGTGGCGAAGGAGTGCCGGAAGGTGTGCGGTGAGACGTGCGCCGTCAGCTCGGCCCGGTCCGCAGCCGCCTGGATGACGAGCCAGGCGCTCTGCCGCGACAGTCGAGCGCCCCGCGCGCCGAGGAACAGCGCGGGCGTCCCGGCCCCCCGGGCGGCGAACACCGGCCGCGCCCGCACCAGGTACGCGTCGACCGCTGCCCGGGCGTAACTGCCGAGCGGCACGATGCGCTGCTTGTTCCCCTTACCGGTGACCCGCACCACGGAGACGTCGGTGTCCTCGTCCGCGACCCCGTCCACGTCGGCGAGCGTGGTCACGTCGTCGACCGAGAGGCCCACCGCCTCCGAGATGCGGGCACCGGTCGCGTACAGCAGTTCGAGGAGCGCCCGATCGCGCAGCTGCACGGGATCGTCGCCGACGACGGACCCGATCAGCCGCTCCATGTCGTGCACCGAGATCGCCTTCGGCAGGCGCATCGGGGCCTTCGGCGGGCGGACCGAGGCTCCGGGGTCGAGTGGCAGCCACCCCTCGCCGGCGGCGAACGCCGAGAACGAGCGCACCGAGCTGAGCATCCGCGCGACCGAGCGGGGCGCCAGCGGCCCCTCCGGTCGCGTGGTCAGGTACTGGACGAACCCGGCGAGGTCCGCTCGCGCCAGGCGTCCGACGTCCTCGAGCACGACTGCCCCGCCGGCACGGTCGGCCCCGGTGGACTCCACCACGGGCTGCGCACCGACCCACGCACCGAACGTCACGAGATCGCGCCGGTACGCCGAGAGGGTGTGCTGCGACAGGCCCCGCTCGATGGCGACGTGCCGCAGGTAGTCCTGCACGGCACGCTCGAACGGCATCACCCGACGAGGCTACTGCGGCGCGGGACGGCCGAGGTCGCTAGCGGCGCTCGGCCGCCTCCACCGCGAGCGTCGCCACGATGAGCGCCGAGTTGTGCAGGCGCCCCTCGAGGATCCCGGCCACGAGTTCGGCACGCGGCACCCAGCGGATCTCGATGTCGGCCTCCTCGGCCTCCCGCTCGAACGCGGACGAGGTCGCCCGCACGCCGGTCGCCCGGAACACCTCGATGAACTCGTTGCTCCCACCCGAGGACGTGTTGTACCGCACCAGGTGCTGCCAGTCGTCGGCCTCGACGTCGGCCTCCTCGGCCAGCTCGCGCTTCGCGGCGGTCAGGTGGTCCTCACCCTCGTGGTCCAGCAGTCCGGCCGGCAGCTCCCAGTCGCGCAGCTGCACCGGGTGCCGGTACTGCTGGATGACCAGCACGCGGCCGTCCTCGTCCTCCGCGAACACCGCGACCGCACCGGTGTGGTCGATGTACTCGCGGACCATGTCCTTGCCGTTGTAGTCGACGGTGTCGCGGGTGATGTCCCAGACCGCGCCCTCGAACACCCGCTCGGAGGCGGTCACGTGGAAGGAGGCGGATTCGTCGGCGATCGGTGCGTCAGTCACCTCGCCATCCTGCCCCACCGTGGTCGACGCGCGTACAGACCGGCGGATGACGGACGGGAGGCTCCCCACCAACTGGTGGGGAGCCTCCCGTCACACGCGTGGTCGCGACCGCGACCTGTCGGATCAGGCGACCGCTTCGGTCTCCGGGTCGAACAGGCGCGTCGACTCGTTGCGCTCGATCGCCGCACCGACGAGACCCGCGAAGAGCGGGTGCGCGCGGTTCGGACGCGACCGGAGCTCCGGGTGCGCCTGGGTGCCGATGTAGAACGGGTGCTCCGCACGGTCCAGCTCGACGTACTCCACCAGGGTGCCGTCGGGTGAGGTGCCGGAGAACACCATGCCGGCGTCCGCGATCTGCTCGCGGTAGTGGTTGTTGACCTCGTAGCGGTGACGGTGACGCTCGGACGCCTCGTCCGCGCCGTACAGCTCGGCGGCCAGAGAGCCCTCGAGGAACTTCGCCGGGTACATGCCGAGGCGCATCGTGCCGCCGAGGTCACCGCCAGCGATGATGTCGACCTGCTCGGCCATCGTCGCGATGACCGGGGTGGAGGTCTCCGGGTCGAACTCGGTGCTCGACGCGTCGAGCAGGCCGGCCTCGTGGCGGGCGTACTCGATGACCATGCACTGCAGACCGAGGCACAGGCCGAGCGTCGGGATGTTCTGCTCACGCGCGAACTTCAACGCACCGAGCTTGCCCTCGATGCCACGGATCCCGAACCCGCCCGGGATGCAGATGCCGTCGACATCGCCGAGGTTCTTCGCGGCGCCCTCGGGAGTCAGACATTCATCCGAGGCGACCCACTTCAGCGTCACCTTGGCGGTGTGGGCGAAGCCACCGGCACGCAGCGCCTCGGTCACCGACAGGTACGCGTCGGGCAGGTCGATGTACTTGCCGACCAGGGCGATCGTGACGGCCTTCTTCGGCTCGTGCACCGCGGTCAGCACACCGTTCCAGCGAGACCAGTCGACGTCGTGCGCCTCGAGGCGGAGGGCCTCGATGATGACCTGGTCGAGACCCTGGTCGTGCAGCATCGTCGGGATGTCGTAGATGGACGGGACGTCGACCGCGTTCACCACGGCGTCCTCGTCCACGTCGCACATCAGTGCGATCTTGCGCTTGTTCGCGTCCGAGACGGGGCGGTCCGAGCGGAGCACGAGGGCGTCCGGCTGGATGCCGATCGAGCGGAGCTGCGCGACCGAGTGCTGCGTCGGCTTCGTCTTCTGCTCACCCGAGGCCGCCATGAACGGCACCAGCGAGACGTGCACGAAGAACACGTTGTTCCGACCGAGCTCGTGCCGCACCTGCCGTGCCGCCTCGATGAAGGGCTGCGACTCGATGTCACCGACCGTGCCACCGACCTCGGTGATGATGACGTCGGGCTGGGGGTCGTTCTCGGACTGCTCGCGCATCCGACGCTTGATCTCGTCGGTGATGTGCGGGATGACCTGGACGGTGTCACCGAGGTACTCCCCGCGACGCTCCTTGGCGATGACCGTCGAGTAGACCTGCCCGGTCGTGACGTTCGCCGACTGCGCCAGGTCGATGTCGAGGAAGCGCTCGTAGTGCCCGATGTCCAGGTCCGTCTCGGCGCCGTCGTCGGTCACGAAGACCTCGCCGTGCTGGAACGGGTTCATCGTGCCCGGGTCCACGTTGAGGTACGGGTCGAGCTTCTGCATGACGACCTTGAGGCCGCGTGCCGTGAGCAGGTTGCCGAGGCTGGCCGCCGTCAGGCCCTTGCCGAGAGACGAGACGACCCCGCCGGTCACGAAGATCTGCTTCGTCACCTTCGGGGTCGCGTTCGAAGAATTGGTTCCGCCGCTGAGAGTGTCCGCCACGGGATTCCATCGTACGTCAGAAGTGCCGGGAGGCGCGACCCGCGTTCGCCGGGCGCGTTGCGTCCGGGGTGTGCTCGCCGGGGCGGGGCGTCCTCGTCGGGGCGGGGCGGGGCGTGCTCGCCGAGGCGGGGCGTGCCTCCCGGCTGTCGTGCCGGAGGGTCATGCGGAGCGGCCGGCGACCTCGAGGAGTTCGCGTGCGTGTTCCATGCCGCTGGCACTGTCGCCGAGTCCGGAGAGCAGCCGTGCCATCTCCTGCAGGCGGTCGTCACCCTCGAGGCGGCGGACACTCGACGAGGTCACCGCGCCGCTGGCGTCCTTGACGACGTTGAGGTGGTTGTTCGCGAACGCCGCCACCTGAGCCAGGTGCGTGACCACGATGACCTGCGTCCGTTCGGCGAGCGCCGCCAGGCGCCGACCGATCTCGATCGCCGCGGCACCACCGACGCCCGCGTCGACCTCGTCGAAGACGAAGGTCGGGACGGTGGTGCTGCCGGCCATCACGACCTCGATCGCGAGCATCACGCGTGAGAGCTCCCCGCCGGACGCACCCTTGCCGATCGGCCGCGGGTCGGTGCCCGAGTGCGGTTGCAGCAGGATCGCGACCTGGTCGCGCCCGTGTCGCCGGAACTCGCCCGCGTCGGTGACCTCGACCACCAGGGTCGCACCGGCCATCGCGAGGCTCTTCAGCTCCGCGGTGACCCGCTTCGCCAGGTCCGTCGCCGCCTTCGTCCGTACCTTCGTGAGCGCAGCGCCGGCCGCCTCGAGCGCTGCCCGGTCGGCCTCGACCGCCTGCTGCAGCTGCACGATGCGGTCATCGTCGCCGTCGAGCTCGAGGAGTCGGTCGGACGCCCGCTGCCCCGCGGCGATGACGTCCTCGACACTCTCGCCGTACTTCCGGATCAACCCGGCGAGCAGTGCCCGGCGTTCGTTGATGAGCTCGAGGTCGTGGCCGGCCTCGGGCTCGAGGGAGCCGATGTAGCTCGACAGCGACGCGGATGCCTCGCTCGCCTGGATCCCCAGCTCGGTGAGCTGCTCGAGCACGGGCTGCAGTGCCGGGTCGACGCCCGCGACGCGCTCGATCGCGCGTCGGGCGGACTCGACGAGACCGATGACGTCCGGACCGTCGAGGGACTCGCTCGACACCGCCTCGTGCGCCAGGCCTGCGGACAGCCGGAGGTCCTCGAGGTTCCCCAACCGCTCGGCACGGTCGGCGAGCTCGGTGTCCTCGCCCGGCTGCGGGTCCGCCGCCTCGATCTCGGCCGAGGCCTCACGGAGGCGCCCGGCCTCGGCGAGCCGCTCGTCGCGGTCGCGAGTCAGCGTCTCGAGGTCACCGGCGTGCTGCTGCCACGCGTCGTACACGGCGACGTACTTCGCCAGGGCCTTCTCGACCGCCGCGCCGCCGAAGCCGTCGAGGGCCGCCCGCTGCGCCACCGCGGAGGTCAGCCGGATCTGGTCGGACTGTCCGTGCACGGTCACGAGCTGGTCCGCCAGTTCGCCGAGCACCGCGACCGGAGCGCTGCGGCCGCCCACGGTCGCGCGGCTGCGGCCCTCGGCGGAGACCGTGCGGGTCAGGATGAGTTCGCCGTCCTCCACGGTCCCACCGGCGTCCTCGACCCGCTCGGCGACGGCCGCGTGGTCGGGGAGTTGCCAGCGTCCTTCGACGACGGCGTTCGGCGCGCCGCGGCGGACCGAGCCGGCGTCGGCACGGGCACCGAGGAGCAGGCCGAGCGCGGTGACGATCATCGTCTTCCCGGCGCCGGTCTCCCCCGTGACGACGGTGAAGCCGGGGCCGAGCTCGAGGGTGGCGTCGCCGATCACGCCGAGGTCGGAGATGCGGATTTCCTCGATCACTGGATGTGCTCCTGCTGCTGGTTCACGTCGTGGTGCCGGTGCTCGTGCTGGTGCCGGTGCTCGTGTTCGTGCCGGTGGTCGTGCTCGTGGGGGTCGGTCGTGCTCGTGGCCCGTGCGGGACCGGCCGGTGCGGCTGGACGGCCGCGTCACACGTCCTCGTCGTCACGCTGCGGCCCGCGCCACCCGGCGACCGGAAGTCGGAACTTCGCCACCAGACGATCGGCGAACGCGGCGTCCTTGATCCGGGCGACACGCACCGGCTCCGGGGACCGCCGCACCTCGACCCGAGCGCCGGGAGGCAGATCGTGCGTCCGCCGCCCGTCGCACCACAGCACACCCACACCGCTCGTCCGGCGCAGCACCTCGACCGCGAGGACCCGATCCGGTCCGACCACGATCGGACG
Source organism: Curtobacterium sp. MCPF17_011 (assembly GCF_003234145.1). NCBI lineage: Bacteria > Bacillati > Actinomycetota > Actinomycetes > Micrococcales > Microbacteriaceae > Curtobacterium > Curtobacterium sp. MCPF17_011. The sequence goes on along the minus strand of NZ_QKSK01000003.1, from coordinate 5,414 downwards.
GGAGAACAGGGCGTGTGCGCTCAGCGGCACCATCAGGATCGCGTCGACGTCGGGCCACACCACGGGGCCGCCGCCGGAGAAGGAGTACGCGGTCGAACCGGTCGGGGTCGAGAACACCACACCGTCGCACCCGAAGGAGGACAGCGGCCGACCGTCGACCTCGGTGACGACCTCGAGCATGCGCTCACGGGACGCCTTCTCGACCGTCGCTTCGTTGAGCGCCCAGCTGGAGTAGACGATCTCGTTGCCGACGACGACGTCGACCTGCAGGGCCACGCGCTCCTCGACCTTGTACTCGCCGGTCAGGGCGCGCTCGACCGTCTCGGCCAGGCCGTCGCGCTCGCTCTCGGCGAGGAAGCCGACGTGGCCGAGGTTGACGCCGACGATCGGGGCCTTGGTGCCCCGCGCCAGTTCGGCGGCGCGGAGGATCGTCCCGTCGCCGCCGAGGACGATGACGATCTCGATCTCGTCAGGACGGACGTCGACGCCCAGGATGTCGACCTGACCGACCGACGCTTCGGCCCGACGGATGTCGGCGTACTCGTCGAAGGGCATCACCGGGGTCACGCCGGCATCGTGCAGGATGTCGCACACCTCGACCGCGGCGTCGATCGAGTCGCGCCGTCCGGTGTGCGAGACCAGCAGGATGTGTCGTTCGTCGCTCATGGAGCTCCCTCCGCCAGTTCCGTCGCCCGGAGGATCCATTCTGTCGGGTTCTCCCCGGCACCTCGCTGGAGACGCGCGAGGTACTCGTGGTTGCCGTGGGTACCGACGATCGGCGACGGTGCCAACCCCGCCGTTCCGAGGCCCAGGTCCCACGCAGTCCAGAGGACGTTCATGAGCGCGTCCTGGCGCAACGACGCATCCCGGACGATCCCTTCACGGATGCCGGTCCGACCGACCTCGAACTGCGGCTTCACCAGGAGGACGAACTCGTCGGCCTGGACCGCCTCGACCAGTGCGGGCAACACCATGCGGAGGCTGATGAACGACAGGTCCCCCACCACCAGGCTGGTGCGCTCCGCAGCGGGGTCGAGGGCCAGGTAGTCGGCGCTCGTGAGGTTCCGGGCGTTGACCCCCTCGACCACGACGACCCGGTCGTCCAGGGCGATCACCGGCGCCAGCTGACCGTGACCCACGTCCAGGGCGATCACGCGCGCGGCTCCCCGTGCCAGCAGCACCTGTGTGAACCCGCCGGTCGAGGCGCCCACGTCCAACACGGTCCGGCCGTCCGGATCGACGCCGAATGCATCGAGCGCGCCGACGAGCTTCAGCGCGGCGCGGGAGACCCACTCGTCCTCGGCGTCCACCACGATGTCCGCGGAGGCGGTGACCGGGGTCGAGGCCTTCACGACCGGGACCCCGTCGATCGTCACACGACCGGCTTGGATGAGGGCGGCCGCTGCGGTCCGGGAGCGCGCCAGACCCCGCGCCGGGATCGCGGCGTCGAGGCGCATCGTGCCGACCGGCGTCGTCACCGGGTCCACGGCGGCGTCGTGGTCAGACACGAGCATCCCCGCCCTGTTCGAGTCGGGTCCGGAGTTCGTCGTGCAGCGCTGCGAACGCGTCCGCGCGGTCAGCCAGTGGAAGACGCTCCACCTCTACAGCTCGGCGCCCGACGCTCTCGGCTTCCTCGGTCGCCGCTCCGCTGCGAGACCCACCGGGAATCGATCGCGATGGCCCGGGGACAGCCTGAGGGACCGCTGGCACACCGCCCGACGAGGCCGGGAGGGCAGAGCCCGTCGCGTCGTCCGTCCGGGCTGGTTCCACGCCCGACACGCTACTCGCCGCCGTACAGCGCCGGGTCCACGTCGAGGCCGTAGATCGCCAGGCCGGAGTCCCAGATCGCGGTCGCGCCGGCGCGCAACAGGTCCATCTCGTCCGGTCCCACCTGTTCGGCGCGGACGACGTGCCCGCGCATCGAGACGGTCGACTCCCCCACGGTGACCCGACGGGTGCCGTCCGGGTCCTCACTGCGGATGGTCACCGGGTACGGCTCGTGCAGTCCCCGGAGGTCCTTGAGCACGTACGTCGGCCGCGAGCGCTGATCCGCGGCCAGGACCTGCTTGGGCTGGTCGATGCCGGTGAGCACGAGCACGCTCGGGATGCCGGCGTCGTTCGCGCCCTTGATGTCCGTGTCGAGACGGTCACCGATGAACAACGGTCGTCCGCCGCCGAACCGTGCCAGGGCGGCGTCGAAGATCGGTCGCTCGGGCTTCCCCGCCACCACGGGCATGCGACTGACGGCCTGGTGCACGGCCGCGACGAGGGTGCCGTTGCCGGGCGCGATGCCGCGCTCGACCGGGATCGACCAGTCCATGTTGGTCGCGACCCACGGCACGGAGGCATCCGCCAGCGCGAAGGACGCCTCGGCCAGCTGCTGCCACCCGAGGTCCGGCGAGAACCCCTGGATCACCGCTGCGGGGCTGTCGTCCGCACTGTCGGTGACCACGAAGCCCGCCTGCTCGACGATCGTCGTGAGTCCCAGCCCACCGATCACCAACACGGTCGAACCTGCCGGCACCAGCGTGGCGAGCAACCGCGCCCCCGCCTGCGAGGACGTCACGACGTCGTCAGCGGTGACCTGGAGCCCGTACCGCTCGAGGTGCTCGGCGACGTCCACCGGACGGCGCGAGGCGTTGTTGGTGATGTAGCCGACGCGCGCCGACGCCGCCGCCCGGGTGAGGGCCTCCACGGCGTGCGGGATCGCGTTCCGACCCCGGTAGACGACACCGTCGAGGTCCGTCAGGACCACGTCGATGCCGTCGACCGGAGTGCGCGGTGACTCAGCCGGCTGCGGAGCCGTCGATGTCGCGGGGGTTGTCCTCGTCGATCTCTCCGGGCTGGTCGGCGGCGTCGTCGGTGTCGTCGTCGAGGTCGTCGTCCCCGAGGGTGCTGACGTACCCGTTGCCCGGCTCGGCGTCGCCGAGTTCGGCGTCGTCGAGTTCGACGGACTCGTCGTCTCCGGATTCGTCGTCCTCGGATCCGTCGTCCTCGGACCCGTCGAACTCGTCGACTTCGATCGCTTCCTCGACCACATCCACTGTCTCCCAAGCATCGTCTTCAGCGGCTTCCGCGAGGGCTTCGGCCGCGCGGTCGACACGGGCCCACCACTCGTCGGCCTCGTCCTGGCGACCGAGCTCCTCGAGCGTGGCCGCGTAAGCACTGTAGAGCGCCGGCGACCAGCTGTAGGCGGTCGAGGGGTCGAGCTGTGGAATCTCCAGCTCACCCAGCGCGGCTGTGGGGTTCCCGAGGTCCAGCCGAGCGCCGGACATCGCGATCGCGAGTTCGACCTGCACCGGCGTCTCGAGTGCGGCGCGGTCGACGGAGCGCCCGAGCTCGAGTGCACGCTCGGGGCGCCCGAGGCCACGCTCGCAGTCCACCATCATCGGGAGCTGGTCGTTCCGACCCGAGATGCGTCGGTACGTGCGGAGCTCACGGAGGGCCGTGGCGAAGTCACCCAGGCGGTACGCCGTGATCGCCGCGGTCTCCCGGACGACGGCCACCCGGCCGGCACGCCGGGCTGCGCTCAACGCGTGCTGGTTCGCTTCTTCCGGGTCCGAGTCGACGAGCAGCGCCGCGGTGACGAGGTGTCGCGCGACCCAGTCGGCGTTGTCCTTGCTGAGTGTCTTGAGCTCAGCACGAGCGGCGGGGTGGAGGTCACGCGCATCCACTTCCTCCGGGATCTCCGGGTCGTCGTGGCGCGGGCGGATCGATCGGGTGCCGTAGGGGTCGCGGTCTTCCCAGTCGTCACGGGCTGCCTCGCCGAAGCGCGCTCCGGCCGATCGGTTGCCGTCGCCGAAGCGCTTGCGTTCGGCGCCACCATCGCGGGTCGGACGGTCGTCGTTGCCCCGGAACGGCCGGTCGTTGCCGCCACTGCGGAACGGGCGGTCCCCGTCCCGGCGCGGACGGTCGTCGCTCCCACGGAACGGGCGGTCGTTGCCGCCGCTCCGTACGGGACGATCTCCGTCACGACGGGGACGGTCGTCGCTCCCACGGAACGGACGATCACCATCACGACGCGGACGGTCATCGTTCCCACGGAACGGACGATCGTTGCCGCCACTGCGGAACGGGCGGTCTCCGTCACGGCGCGGACGGTCGTCGCTCCCACGGAACGGACGGTCATTGCCACCGCTGCGCACCGGACGATCACCATCACGACGGGGACGGTCATCGTTCCCACGGAAGGGACGATCACCATCACGACGGGGACGGTCGTCGTTCCCACGGAACGGACGATCACCATCACGACGCGGACGGTCATCGTTCCCACGGAACGGACGATCACCATCACGACGGGGACGGTCATCGTTCCCTCGGAACGGACGATCGTTGCCGCCACTGCGGAACGGGCGATCTCCGTCCCGGCGCGGACGGTCATCGCTCCCACGGAACGGACGGTCATTGCCACCGCTGCGCACCGGTCGATCCCCGTCACGACGGGAACGGTCATCGTTCCCACGGAACGGGCGGTCTCCGTCCCGGCGCGGTCGGTCATCGTTCCCACGGAACGGACGATCACCATCACGACGCGGACGGTCATCGCTCCCACGGAACGGACGATCACCATCACGACGAGGGCGGTCGGATGCGGGCCGGTCCGAGCGCCACGAAGGACGATCGTTCCGAGCGCCACCATCGCGGAAGTCACGGCCGGCCGGCCGGCGGTCGGAGCTCTCATCGCGAGGACGATCACCGCGCGGAGCACCACGTTCCGCGCGATCGCCTTCACGACGCTCGAAGTCGCGAGGACCAGACGACCAACGACCGCTGTCGCCTGCACGTCGCGATCGATCCGGACGGTCTCCGTCTCGGCCGTCTCGTCGCTGTTCGTCGTCGTTCGCCACCGTTGCTCCTCGTCGCGTGCCGATGACTCGTGTCTCGGCGATCGTCCGCTGTGTCGTTGTGTAGATGAAGCACCCCGGGCCGTGTGCTCCACCCAGTCCATCATGGACGGGAAGCAGAGTCGACCTCGAGCGCCCCTGATGCAACAGAAAATGGCCATCGGCCCTCACGAGAGCTGTTGCTCTCGATGGAGGGCCGATGGCCACATCATGAAAAGAAGTCCGGCGGCGTCCTACTCTCCCACAAGGTCCCCCTTGCAGTACCATCGGCGCTGAGAGGCTTAGCTTCCGGGTTCGGAATGTGACCGGGCGTTTCCCTCTCGCTATGACCACCGGAACACCATCGACCCGATCAATTCCGGATCAAACAGGTTCCAGCCATCCCCCACCAACGGATTGGTGCCTGCAACCCGCAAAACGGATTGTCGACACCCCACACCGGTGGGGTAGCTGAACTATTCAGTTTGATTCCCGATCGTCTGTCGGGAACCACAAAGTGGACGCGAGCCCCAACCCCCGAAAGGGTCAGGAAAAAAGTGTGTGTCAAGTCTTCGGCTTATTAGTACC
>NZ_QKSK01000024.1:0-1071 GCF_003234145.1 Curtobacterium sp. MCPF17_011 | reverse complement strand
CCAGCCGCTCCGCCGCACCTTTGGGGTGACGAGGGATTACTTTACGCAGCCACCACCCCCACCACCAACCCACCCCACATCCCGGGCGTGTCGCACACTGCAACACACGGACGCCGGCCCCCACGCACGCCTCGGGAAACTCCGCGCCCGCTCTGCCTCTGGGCTCTGGGCTCTGGGCTCTGGGCTCTGGGCTCTGGGCTCTGGGCTCTGGGCTCTGGGCTCTGGGCTCTGGGCTCTGGGCTCTGGGCTCTGGGCTCTGGGCTCTGGGCCGATCATTCCCCTCGTGCTGAACGATCGCAACGACCAGAAGCTGCCGCGAAGTGACCCCAGGCCACCGTCGCGGCGCCCCGCTCCACCGGGGCGATCAAGGTCACGGTCTCGGTCAAGCACCTGAAGACAGGGTGCGGGCACACCGGCAAGGGACCCTTGCGTGACATCGAGAGACTCGAGCAACAGCACGAGGCTGCTCGCAAGGGTCAGGGCTGAACCGCACGCTCTGAGCTCCGTCCGTCACGGCAGAACCGAGCGTCCGGCGCGACGCTCTCGGATCCGGGTTTCGCGGCTCCGCTCTGGGCTCGAGCCTGGTGACGCCGGAACGGAGAAGTGTCAGGGACTTCAGGAGCCCGCCATCGCAAGACCGCAGACAAGCCGGCAGGGCCGCGCAACCGCAGCCGATCACCAGCACACCCGCCGGCCCTCACCCTCGGGGAAACGACGGGTTGCCACGAGTTCGCTGCGCGCGAGCTCCGCCGCTCCCAGAACCACGATGGTGGAGGGCCGCGGGCGACCGCATCGGCCCCGACTCTGGTGTGCCGGCGAATCGCACGATCCCTAGTGCCGCCGACGGCGGACTCGACGGCAGAATGGACAGCAGCTGGAATGCAGAAAACCCCTGACATGGGGAGCGGATGCTCCCCATGTCAGGGGTTTTCATGAAAAGAAGTCCGGCGGCGTCCTACTCTCCCACAAGGTCCCCCTTGCAGTACCATCGGCGCTGAGAGGCTTAGCTTCCGGGTTCGGAATGTGACCGGGCGTTTCCCTCTCGCTATGACCACCGGAACACCATCGACC
>NZ_QKSK01000023.1:0-1269 GCF_003234145.1 Curtobacterium sp. MCPF17_011 | reverse complement strand
GGGGACTGCTGCAGGTTTGGTTGACTCCTGACAGGTAGGGGCATTGGCTCCTGCTGGAAGGATGTGCGCCATGGTGAAGGCGTATCCGGAAGAGTTCCGCCGTGACGTGATCGCGGTCGCCCGGAAGGGCGAGACGTCAGTGCGGCAGGTCGCGAAGGACTTCGGTGTGTCCGAGTCCTGCCTGGCCCGCTGGTTGCGCCTCGCGGACCGCGACGATGGCGTCGGTGCTATTGCGTCGCCGTCGGCGAAAGCGGTGGAGCAGGCTGAGCTGCGGGAGGCGCAGAAACGGATCCGGCTGCTCGAGCAGGAGAACGAGATCCTCCGCCGGGCAGCGGCGTACTTCGCCCAGTCACAACTCCCAAAATGATCTACCCGCTGGTCCTCGAACTCGCCGACGACGGTGTTCCTGTCGCGGTGGCCTGCCGGGTACTGGGCTTCTCGAAGCAGGCGTTCTATCGGTGGCGCGCCAGCCCCGTGTCCAAGCGGGACTGGGACGACGCGCACCTGACCAACGCCGCGATCGATGCGCATCGGGACGATCCGACGTTCGGGTACCGGTTCATCGCCGACGACCTCGTCGCGGCCGGCCATCGAGCATCGGAACGGCGGGTATGGCGGCTGTGCTCACAGCAGCGGCTTTGGTCCCTGCACGCGAAGAAGCGCGGCCTGACCCGGAAAGCAGGACCGCCGGTGCACGACGACCGGGTCCGGCGTGCGTTTACGGCTCCAGACCTCGACAAGCTCTGGCTGACCGATATCACCGAGCACCCGACCGGGGAGGGCAAGCTCTACCTCTGCGCGATCAAGGACGCCTGCTCGCGCCGAATCGTGGGCTACTCGATCAGCGATCGCATGCGGTCCTCGCTTGCCGTCGCGGCCCTGCAAATGGCATTGCACCGCCGGAACCCGACCGGGACGGTCGTCCACTCGGATCGGGGCAGCCAGTTCCGGTCGAAGAAGTTCGTCCGGGCGCTCGGCGATGCAGGGCTCCTCGGATCGATGGGCCGAGTCGGCGCGTGCGCCGACAACGCTGCAATGGAATCGTTCTTCGCCCTCCTGCAGAAGAACGTCCTGAACCGGAGACGGTGGGCGACCAGGCAAGAGCTCCGGCTCGCGATCATCACCTGGATCGAGGCGACCTACCACCGGAAACGACGCCAGCGCGGTCTCGGGAAGTTGACCCCGATCGAGTACGAGACGATCATCAACCCACAGGTCGCACTCGCGGCCTAAACGAACGAGTCAACCAAACCTGCAGCAGTCCCAACC
>NZ_QKSK01000022.1:0-5381 GCF_003234145.1 Curtobacterium sp. MCPF17_011 | reverse complement strand
TGGTGTTGTGTGGGGAGTGCGTCTGGTCCTTGAGAACTCAACAGCGTGCACATTGTCAATGCCAATTTTATTGACCTCGTGCTCGATCGGTTTCGGCTGGTCGGGTCATGAAGCAATTCCTTTTGGATTGAAGATTGTCAGTAGACAGTCAACAGTCAAGATCAACTCGCTGACACTTCGGTGTTGGTTGTAATTTTTTACGGAGAGTTTGATCCTGGCTCAGGACGAACGCTGGCGGCGTGCTTAACACATGCAAGTCGAACGATGATGCCCAGCTTGCTGGGCGGATTAGTGGCGAACGGGTGAGTAACACGTGAGTAACCTGCCCCTGACTCTGGGATAAGCGTTGGAAACGACGTCTAATACTGGATATGATCACTGGTCGCATGGCCTGGTGGTGGAAAGATTTTTTGGTTGGGGATGGACTCGCGGCCTATCAGCTTGTTGGTGAGGTAATGGCTCACCAAGGCGACGACGGGTAGCCGGCCTGAGAGGGTGACCGGCCACACTGGGACTGAGACACGGCCCAGACTCCTACGGGAGGCAGCAGTGGGGAATATTGCACAATGGGCGAAAGCCTGATGCAGCAACGCCGCGTGAGGGATGACGGCCTTCGGGTTGTAAACCTCTTTTAGTAGGGAAGAAGCGAAAGTGACGGTACCTGCAGAAAAAGCACCGGCTAACTACGTGCCAGCAGCCGCGGTAATACGTAGGGTGCAAGCGTTGTCCGGAATTATTGGGCGTAAAGAGCTCGTAGGCGGTTTGTCGCGTCTGCTGTGAAATCCCGAGGCTCAACCTCGGGCTTGCAGTGGGTACGGGCAGACTAGAGTGCGGTAGGGGAGATTGGAATTCCTGGTGTAGCGGTGGAATGCGCAGATATCAGGAGGAACACCGATGGCGAAGGCAGATCTCTGGGCCGTAACTGACGCTGAGGAGCGAAAGCATGGGGAGCGAACAGGATTAGATACCCTGGTAGTCCATGCCGTAAACGTTGGGCGCTAGATGTAGGGACCTTTCCACGGTTTCTGTGTCGTAGCTAACGCATTAAGCGCCCCGCCTGGGGAGTACGGCCGCAAGGCTAAAACTCAAAGGAATTGACGGGGGCCCGCACAAGCGGCGGAGCATGCGGATTAATTCGATGCAACGCGAAGAACCTTACCAAGGCTTGACATACACCGGAAACGGCCAGAGATGGTCGCCCCCTTGTGGTCGGTGTACAGGTGGTGCATGGTTGTCGTCAGCTCGTGTCGTGAGATGTTGGGTTAAGTCCCGCAACGAGCGCAACCCTCGTTCTATGTTGCCAGCGGGTTATGCCGGGGACTCATAGGAGACTGCCGGGGTCAACTCGGAGGAAGGTGGGGATGACGTCAAATCATCATGCCCCTTATGTCTTGGGCTTCACGCATGCTACAATGGCCGGTACAAAGGGCTGCGATACCGTAAGGTGGAGCGAATCCCAAAAAGCCGGTCTCAGTTCGGATTGAGGTCTGCAACTCGACCTCATGAAGTCGGAGTCGCTAGTAATCGCAGATCAGCAACGCTGCGGTGAATACGTTCCCGGGCCTTGTACACACCGCCCGTCAAGTCATGAAAGTCGGTAACACCCGAAGCCGGTGGCCTAACCCTTGTGGAAGGAGCCGTCGAAGGTGGGATCGGTGATTAGGACTAAGTCGTAACAAGGTAGCCGTACCGGAAGGTGCGGCTGGATCACCTCCTTTCTAAGGAGCATCTGGTCAGTGCTGTTCACCGTTTGGTGGGTGGTGGCTGGTCCAGGCGCCCGATTCGGACCGAACGTGTCCGACGGGTAGCTCATGGGTGGAACATTGACAGTGCAGTTGGGAGTGATGCTTCCGATCTTCAGTACACCGGGTTCGCCTGGTTGGAACGGGTCGGGGGTGGAGCGCTCAGCTGGTGCACGTTGTTGGGTCCTGAGGGACCAGGCTTCCTGCTGACACGAGAGTGTTGGGAGGGGTTGGGCCGTTGGGTCCTTCGTTGGGCCACATGATGTCAGACCGGTTTGGTCTGGGGGAGTGTGGTGCCGATCGTATGTTGAGAACTACACAGTGGACGCGAGCATCTTTAGATTCGCGTCATCCGAGACCGGTTGGTTGCCCTTGTGGTGATTGGTGTGGTGTCGGTGTGGCGTTGGATCGCAATTTTAATCTTTGTGGTCAAGTTTCTAAGAGCAAACGGTGGATGCCTTGGCATCTGGAGCCGAAGAAGGACGTAGAAATCTGCGATAAGCCTCGGGGAGCTGATAATCGAGCTGTGAGCCGAGGATTTCCGAATGGGGAAACCCCGCCAGGCGACTTGTCGACCTGGTGACTCCCGCCTGAATATATAGGGCGGGTAGAGGGAACGTGGGGAAGTGAAACATCTCAGTACCCACAGGAAGAGAAAACAACATGTGATTCCGTGAGTAGTGGCGAGCGAAAACGGATGAGGCTAAACCGATCATGTGTGATAGCCGGCGGGCGTTGCATGGTCGGGGTTGTGGGACACGTCACTCAGTTCTGCCGGACTGGGACGGTTACAGCGCATCATAGTCGAACCGGTTTGAAAGCCGGGCCGTAGTGGGTGCCAGCCCCGTAGACGAAATGGTGTTATGGCCGGATGTGTATCCCAAGTAGCACGGGGCCCGAGAAATCCCGTGTGAATCTGTCAGGACCACCTGATAAGCCTAAATACTCCCAGATGACCGATAGCGGACAAGTACCGTGAGGGAAAGGTGAAAAGTACCCCGGGAGGGGAGTGAAATAGTACCTGAAACCGTTTGCTTACAAACCGTCGGAGCCTCCTTTGTAGGGGTGACGGCGTGCCTTTTGAAGAATGAGCCTGCGAGTTAGCGATATGTGGCGAGGTTAACCCGTGTGGGGTAGCCGTAGCGAAAGCGAGTCTGAATAGGGCGATTCAGTCGCATGTCCTAGACCCGAAGCGAAGTGATCTATCCATGGCCAGGTTGAAGCGACGGTAAGACGTCGTGGAGGACCGAACCCACTTCAGTTGAAAATGGAGGGGATGAGCTGTGGATAGGGGTGAAAGGCCAATCAAACTTCGTGATAGCTGGTTCTCTCCGAAATGCATTTAGGTGCAGCGTTGCGTGTTTCTCGCCGGAGGTAGAGCTACTGGATGGCCGATGGGCCTCAACAGGTTACTGACGTCAGCCAAACTCCGAATGCCGGTGAGTGAGAGCGCAGCAGTGAGACGGTGGGGGATAAGCTTCATCGTCGAGAGGGAAACAACCCAGACTACCAACTAAGGCCCCTAAGCGTGTGCTAAGTGGGAAAGGATGTGGAGTTGCACAGACAACCAGGAGGTTGGCTTAGAAGCAGCCACCCTTGAAAGAGTGCGTAATAGCTCACTGGTCAAGTGATTCCGCGCCGACAATGTAACGGGGCTCAAGCACACCGCCGAAGTTGTAGATTTCGCACACTCGACAAGCCTTCGTGGTTCAGTCGTGCGGAGTGGTAGGAGAGCGTCGTGTGGCGAGTGAAGCGGCGGAGTGATCCAGCCGTGGACGCCACACGAGTGAGAATGCAGGCATGAGTAGCGAAAGACGGGTGAGAAACCCGTCCTCCGAAAGACCAAGGGTTCCAGGGCCAGGTTAATCCGCCCTGGGTAAGTCGGGACCTAAGGCGAGGCCGACAGGCGTAGTCGATGGACAACGGGTTGATATTCCCGTACCGGCGAACAACCGCCCAAGCTAATCCAGTGGTGCTAAGAGTCCTAACCCGGCACTTGTTGATCCCTTCGGGGTGAGACGGGCCGGTCTAACGCTCGACCCCATGCTGGTGCGGTTAGCGTATGAACAGGTGTGACGCAGGAAGGTAGCTGAGCCAGGCGATGGTATCCGTAAGGTGATCCTGGTGTAAGGATGTAGGGCTGACGATAGGCAAATCCGTCGTCTGTATGCCTGAGACCCGACGCGTACCCGTAAGGGGAATTCAGTGATCCTATGCTGCCGAGAAAAGCATCGACGCGAGGTTGCAGCCGCCCGTACCCGAAACCGACTCAGGTGGTCAGGTAGAGAATACCAAGGAGATCGAGATAATCGTGGTTAAGGAACTCGGCAAAATGCCCCCGTAACTTCGGGAGAAGGGGGGCCGGACGCGTGACCGGATTTACTCCGTGAGCGTTGAAGGCCGCAGAGACCAGTGGGAAGCGACTGTTTACTAAAAACACAGGTCCGTGCGAAGTCGCAAGACGATGTATACGGACTGACGCCTGCCCGGTGCTGGAAGGTTAAGAGGAAGGGTCAGCCTCACGGCGAAGCTCTGAATTTAAGCCCCAGTAAACGGCGGTGGTAACTATAACCATCCTAAGGTAGCGAAATTCCTTGTCGGGTAAGTTCCGACCTGCACGAATGGCGTAACGACTTCCCAGCTGTCTCAACCGCGAACTCGGCGAAATTGCACTACGAGTAAAGATGCTCGTTACGCGCAGCAGGACGGAAAGACCCCGTGACCTTTACTACAGTTTGGTATTGGTGTTCGGAGTGGCTTGTGTAGGATAGGTGGGAGACTGTGAAGCGGGCACGCTAGTGTTCGTGGAGTCATTGTTGAAATACCACTCTGGTCACTTTGGATGTCTAACGTAGGACCCTGATCGGGTTCATGGACAGTGCCTGATGGGTAGTTTAACTGGGGCGGTTGCCTCCCAAAGAGTAACGGAGGCGCCCAAAGGTTCCCTCAACCTGGTTGGCAATCAGGTGGCGAGTGTAAGTGCACAAGGGAGCTTGACTGTGAGACTGACAGGTCGAGCAGGGACGAAAGTCGGGACTAGTGATCCGGCAGTGGCTTGTGGAAGCGCTGTCGCTCAACGGATAAAAGGTACCTCGGGGATAACAGGCTGATCTTGCCCAAGAGTCCATATCGACGGCATGGTTTGGCACCTCGATGTCGGCTCGTCGCATCCTGGGGCTGGAGTAGGTCCCAAGGGTTGGGCTGTTCGCCCATTAAAGCGGTACGCGAGCTGGGTTTAGAACGTCGTGAGACAGTTCGGTCCCTATCCGCTGCGCGCGTTGGAAATTTGAGAAGATCTATCCCTAGTACGAGAGGACCGGGATGGACGAACCTCTGGTGTGTCAGTTGTTCTGCCAAGGGCACCGCTGATTAGCTACGTTCGGACCGGATAACCGCTGAAAGCATCTAAGCGGGAAGCCGTCTTCGAGATGAGATTTCCATGCACCTTGAGTGTGAGAGGCTCCCAGCAGACTACTGGGTTGATAGGCCGGATGTGGAAGCGGGGACTAACGACCCGTGGAGCTGACCGGTACTAATAAGCCGAAGACTTGACACACACTTTTTTCCTGGCCCTTTCGGGGGTTGGGGCTCGCGTCCACTTTGTGGTTCCCGACAGACGATCGGGAATCAAACTGAATA
>NZ_QKSK01000021.1:0-15542 GCF_003234145.1 Curtobacterium sp. MCPF17_011 | reverse complement strand
GGTCGGGGTGGGTGCGGCCGACGCGTTCTGGCGCCCAGGTGAGGATGAACCGCATGATGCGGTCCGCTTCCGCCATTGCCGGATCCGACGGGTCCTCGGCGTCAGGGTTGACGTTGCTGAGTCGGAACCACGGCGCCTGGTCGGCGTGGTCGATGAGGACGACTGAGGGCTTGTCGTTGGGGCGGGTGGGGTTGGTGAACATGACGGAGCCGAAGAAGCGGATGTCGTCGAATGCCAAGGTCATGGACAGCAGCTGCAACATCATCGGATCCGTTCTTTTCAGCTGCCGGAGGGGTGCCAGCGGAGGTCGTGGGCGAGGTCGGCTTGGAAGTGCAGTAGCTGCCGTAACGCGTTCACCGCGTCGGTGTTCGCGGCCACCCAGCTGTCTTCGTGGATGACGTGCGCGGTGATGAGCTCGTCCGTGCAGCACCCTTGATTGGTTGCGGTGAGGATGGTGGTGTCCTGGGGGATGACGACCGCCACGGTGGCGTGATCCGCTGATGCGGGTTCGTAGCCGAGCGCCTGCATGTCGGGATGCTTCGCGAAGAACGCGGTCAGCCGGTTCGGCGGGACCAGGACGCCGGACTGCTGTGCGGCCCAACGGTCCGACATCACCCCACCGAGGGCGATGAGCTCATCTGCTTGCGCGTCGATGGTGTCTCCACGGTGCCAGCAGGTGCGCACTCCGCCGGGGCCCGGGTAGGCGGCGAGAGCCCAGTCGATGAGCGCTGGCCGGTCCGTCGCTTCCCACCCCAACGGCGTATGGAACACATGATTGCCAAGGGCAGGAAGGGCTGCACGGACGACGTCTGCAGGAAGGCCGATGTGTTCCGCGACGGCATGCGTGCCGCCACCGTGCAGGGCGATGGTCCGGGCGATGGCGAACACGGTCCGCCAGCGCGGTGTCGCGTCTCGTTGCATTGACGTTCCGTGCACTTGCCGGCCGTTCGCCCAGACGCGTTGCCGCTTCCCATTCACGATCACCAGGTCCGGATATCGGCGCACAAGCGACAGGACTCCGCCCTCCGATCCACCTGGCAGGAGGACCACGTCGTCGTGGCGGCCGTCCCCAGTTCCGTCATGAACGGTGGTGGTGGGGTCCGGAGTGGCGAGGAACGCGGTCCGGCCGTCCTCGAACCGGAGCCGGTCGAACGCTTCCACCTGGGCGGGCATGCCGGCGGCGGCGAGGGCGGTCAGCGTCTGGGTGATGTCGATGGTCCAGCCGAGTCCGAACGGTAGCGACAGGATCGTCTGGTGGTGCCGGATGTCCTGCACCCACTTCCGGTCAGACATCAGCAGGGCCGGCCGCTTCCACGCCACGGCCCATCGAACGGAGCTCCAGTAACACGTTCATCACCTGGGTCGCCGCTTCCACCAGGGGGTCCGCTGGATTCGTCAACGGTGCCCCGTTGAGGAGACTAAACGTCCACCTGTCGTCGGACGCTCGAACGGTGACGTGCCGCTGCAGGATCGCCGAACCGGTGGAGTTCGTGAACGTCAGTCCTGCCAGGGTTGGCCAGATGACGGCGTCGAACTGAGCAGTCAACGACAGCAGCCGCAACGTGATCGGCTCGAACCTCGCCGTCAGATGCTCAGGCATCGCCAGCCAACCGCGGGTCATCCTCTGACAGCCGTTCCAACCCGAACCCGGACGCCTCGAGGATCGCGTTTTCGCTCTCCTCGGTGGCAACGAACGACCCGATCTGCGCGTTGGCCGCGACGAGAGCTCCGATCCGACTCCGCGCGTCCAACACGACAGCCGCGATCTCGTCGTTGGTGCAATCGGAGGTGAGTTCCGGCTTTGAGGGATGCAGGGCAGGGAACTCGAGTTGCTGCACCGGCGGATGCCACTTCACCCCGACGCGCAGGACCCGGCCGTCGACGTCATTGCGGTAGAACATCGAGCCGAACGGATGGCCCATATCGAGGGTGAGATCCGCACCATAGAGCGTCCAACCGGCGGCCGCGTGGGCCGGATCCCACCGCTGCACTGTGAGCGCCCCGAGCCCCATCTTCAGACCCGGGATGAGCGCTTGACCGGGTTGAAGATCGGCGTAGAGCGCGGTCAGGTTCGGGTGTGTCTGGTCGCGCAAGTCAGATAAGCGGATTCGTGGCATGCCGCACACAGCCTCTAGCTGGCGCTCACGCACCGCGTCAGCGCTGTCGTCCGGCCCCTGCTGCGGCTGCTCTTCAGCATCCTTCACGACTGCCTTCCTCTCTTGACGTGCCGATTTTCTGATGCTGATAGTAATCAGCAGCATCCTTTTTGGGAAGGGGGAAAGTCGCTCATCGACTTCGCGAAGTGCAACGAGGAGTGTGGCCCACCAAGACGGCTACTTCCCTGTTCTGGTGCGGATGTAGCGCTGTTGGAGTGGCTGCCGTGAGGCTGCCGTCCTTGCTCGGATCTCGGATCTCCCAGCTGAAGTGAGGGATCACGCATACGGATGGCGTGACCGAAACCACAACGCAGAGAAACCGCCAGCCAGCCCCTCGAAGCCGCTCCGGCTTCACCCACGAATCGCAGAACACAGAAACCGTGGAGTGGTACACGCCCCGCTGGCTCATCGACGCCATCGGCATCCACTACGACATCGACGTGTGCTCACCCGGCGCGGACAAGACGGCCATCCCCGCCGACCGTCACTACACGATTACCGACGACGGCCTCACGTCGCCCTGGGACGGCACCGTCTGGTGCAACCCGCCCTACGGCCGCGAAACCGGCACCTGGATGACCAAGCTCGCCGACCACGGCGACGGCATCGCGCTTGTCTTCGCCCGAACCGACACCGCCTGGTTCCAAGCAGCCGCATCCCGCGCGACGGCCATCAGCTTTCTCGCCGGTCGCGTCAAGTTCATCGACGGCCGAACTGGCAAGCCATCACCCGGAAGCCCAGGCTCTGGCTCCGCGCTCCTCGCCTATGGGCAGAGAGCGGCGAACGCCCTCACCACCGCCAACCTCGGCATCACCCTCACCAACATCAAGGAACGCTCATGACCGACAACTTCCCCGACCTCAGCACTCCCGTCCCTGGCTCGGCTGAAACCCGCCCTTGGGAGAGGACCAAGGCGCCCGCCATCGAAACGTGCCCCATCCGTGCGGCTCACGAGCACACCGAAGAAGAGCGAACGGAACTCCGGAACTTCGGCGCTCGGTGGGGCGCGCGCAGTGTGGATGCGTACATCGAACTGCACGAGCAGCCGTCCGCCCGCGGCCGATACACCCGTATACGTCACCGCCGCCCCCCAATGCACGGCCTGCGGGACTACGCCCTCACCGTGGCGTGGGCAGGCCCAGCGAAGACCAACGACGACATCCACGCGGAACGTGCAGCCGCAGAGAAGCAGTACGAGGCCGAAGAGCTGCGTACTGCCGCGGAACTCGGCATCACCCTCGCCGGGCTCCGCCGGCGGCACTGGTCAGAAGTCAGCCACCTCGGCGACGGCGGTATTCACCGTCTGCGACGCGACCTCGCATGGCTGCGCGCCGACGTCGCAGCACCCCGACACCGGATGGACATCCTTTCGCTGTTCCCGGACGGCGCGGACGTGCCCCTCAAGGACTTCCGATTCGACCTCCCGCAGCCTCAGCAGCAGGCGAGCATCAGAGCGCGCACCCGTTCTAGCGACTACCGACGGTTCCCGAAGCAGACCGGGGGTGCGTCGTGAGCAGCAGCCTCGAAGCGCGAACCAGCGCATTCCTGTCCGCGGCCCGTCACTGCCACGGCGACAAGTACGACTACAGCCGAGTCATCCACGAGTATCGGAACGCGCACACCGCCATCAGCATTGGCTGCTCCGACCACGGCGTCTTTCGTCAAACGCCGAACGAGCACCGCCGCGGCGCGGCCTGCCCAGACTGCTCGGCTCGGCGCGGGTCCAGCGCTGAAGCGAGGCACCGCAAGTTCCTCAACGCTGCTGCAGCAGCGCACGGCAACCGCTACGACTACGACGCCGTCCAGTACGTCGACCAGCGCACGCACGTCACCATCACCTGCAGAGCCCACGGCCACTTTCAGCAGCGGCCGGACCGTCACATCGCCGGCCACAACTGCCCCACCTGCGCCCACGCCGCCCGATTCACCACCCGCCGCAACACCGCAACACCGCCAACGCTGCCCAGCTGGTGGAACTGACCCGACCCAAAAAGGAGCATGACATGAACCAGCCCAACATCGAGGGAAACCTCTCCAGCCCGAACACCGCGCTCATCGGACACGGAAGCGACCAGTGAGGCGAGGCGTACCAACGAGACCGAGAGGTGCTGAAGATGAGTAGCAGCATCCTCATCCGCGAGCACTACAACCTCGACGCGGAGGACACGAGCTGGAGGCGATGCGCCCCTGACTAGCAGCGCAAGGTCCCCTACCCGCTCGAGCACAAGCCGAAGTAGCGACGAAATGCCCCTCCGCGAAGCAGAGGGGCGTTCTGCTGTTCCTGCGCGGTGACGACCCGCTTGTAGCGGACGGCAGGACCGCCCTGCTGCCGGGCTCAGTGCTGCATCACGTGCTGTCGATAGTCCCAGAGCACCAAGCTCACGTGCCCCTCGGGCACTTGCCCGTCGAAGGGGTTGTTCACCCGCACCTCAACGTCGAAGACCTCTCGAACAAACTTGACTCGCTTCGCGAGTGCCGCATCGTTCGCTACTGCTGGTGCCGCCGCAGCCAGGACGGGCCTACGCCGACCGGGCATGAAGGGGCGGAAAAGGACAGCATCCTCGAACAGATCCTCGTACCAGCCGAACGTCATGTCATCGACGAGCTGCGGGTCCATCAGGTTCCGCACACCTGACGGGCCGACATAGCGATCATCGATGATTAGCCCTTGAGCGCTAGCGATCCGCTCGAGACGGCTTTGAACCAGGTCGGAAGTACGGCTTGTCACGGTAAGAGAGCCTCCAGGCGTTGGCGGGGAACCGCCAAAGTCTGCCAGGCCGAGGCCTGTCCGCGGAGGCGCGGCACGCCCGGAAGGTCAGGGGGCGCCGCTTGCCCTGCAGTGAGGCCCGACGAGACAGGCCTGCTCTGCAGAGTGGTTAAGATTCGCACGTGCACAGATGCTCAACTCCTGCGTCGGCGGGTCGACCAGCGCTCGTCGAATCCAGTTGGCCCCAGTTCGGTCTGGGCGCGGCGGAGCCGTCAGCATGAGGCTCACCTCCGCGCGCATTCGGGGCTTTGGCCGGCTCGTCGACACCAAGATCAACCTAGACGCGAAGTTGATCGCGGTCGTCGGCCCTAACGAAGCCGGCAAATCGACGCTGCTGGACGCGCTTGCACATCTCAACGGTCCCAAGGAAGTGCCGTCTGCTCGTCGCTCGAGAGGCGCCGTTGGCATCGCTGATAACAGTAGAGCGATCGAGGCGACGTTCCAACTCGACGAGGAAGACCGGGGTGCGCTGAAGGATCTCGATCTCGAAGAGATGCCGGTCCGTGCCTTGATTGCGCGGACGATGTCGGGTGAAGGTCCGTACGTCGACCTTGAGCCGGTGCCGAGGAAGCGCCGGGCTCCGATCGAGGATGTCGCGACATCCATCAGGGAGCTGGTCGCATCGGTTCAAGGCCCTTTCGCGTTCACCTCGGAGGACGGGTCGTGGAGTACCGCGGTCGGCGACCAAGAGCGCGACTTCGGGAATGACCTAAGTGTGCTAGCAGAAGGCGTTGATGCGTTCTTGAGAGAGCCGTCCGCTGTTCTCGAAGCGAATGACATCCAACTTGCAGAAGAGATGGCTGCTGCGCTTAGCGCCGAGCAAGAAGCATCGGCTTCGCTCAAGGGCGTTCTGAATCGTCTGATTGCCTGGGCTAAGGTGCCGGATCCAGCGGGAGCCGCGCGCGATACGATTTGGCACCGCACGCCGGCTTTCTTGCTGTTCGGGGAGAGCGACCGCGCCTTGAGGTCCACTTATACCTTCGACGAGAGTCTTGCTCAGAACGCGCCGGGGGCGCTGGCGAACCTTGCAGCGACAGCGGGCCTGGACCTGGAGCAACTCCACGAATATCACGCGTCCAACGACGTTACGAGGCGCCAAACGGCATTGAATCGGGGCAACAAGCGCCTCGAGGAGTTCTTCCGAGGCGCATGGAGACAGAGTGATCTTTCTGTCCAGCTATCCCTCGATGGGGACCTTCTCCGTATCCAGCTCGAGGAGGACAACGGTTCCGTCACGGTGTTCGACGAACGGAGCGCGGGCTTGCGGATGTTCGTCGCGCTTGTGTGTTTCCTTGCAACCCGCGAATCGGATGTGCCGCCAGTCCTCCTGGTGGACGAAGCTGAAAACCACCTCCACCTTGACGCGCAGGCCGATCTCGTAAACATGTTTGTGTCGCAGGACCAGGCCGCGAAGATCATATACACAACTCACAGCCCAGGTTGTCTTCCACCTGACTTGGGCACAGGCATCCGTTCTGTGGTGCCCTCGGAAGAGGTGGATCGAAGTGACGTCCGTAACAGCTTTTGGGAGGGTGCTGCAGGCTATTCCCCTCTCATGATGGCAATGGGCGCGTCCGCTGCGGCGTTCACCCCGACTCGGCGAGTAGTACTCGCAGAGGGTGCCGCGGACATGCTGCTCTACCCCAGCCTAATCCGGCGGGCGACGGGCCTTTCGGAACTCCCCTATCAGGTCGCGCCGGGTCTGGCGGAAGTATCTCGCGACCTGCTGACTAGCCTTGACCTTGAAGCGGCCAAAGTGGCGTATCTGGTAGACAAAGACCAGGGCGGGAAGAAGCTGCGGAAGACCCTAGTCGATTCTGGTGTTCCCGAGGACCTCGTTATCTCTGCCGAGGCGCCCGGTGTCGAGGCTCTAGTGGCTCCTGATTGCCTCCGCGATGCGTTCGCAGCACTCCTCCCAGAGTGCAACCTAGGGCTAACAGTTGAGGTCGATGCGATCCCGGCTGCGGCGACAGGTTCGAAGACGCTCGACCAATCCCTGCGGGAGTGGGCAAAGACAAGGGGGCTTCAAGCGCCCGGGAAGGTAGCTGTCGGCAATTGGCTCGTTCAGAATGCCGCGGCGACTTCGACGGAGTCTCAACGCGAGGTGTTGCGTGGGGTGCACGAACGACTCTTGAAGGCGCTTGGCTAAAGTGACTGATGTTGCCGTGCTCGTGGACTGGCTGAAGACGTCGGCACGGCTCGCCTCGGCGATCATGGCTGCGGGGTCATGCTGGGCGGCGGACCCCCGACGAGACCGTCATGCCTGTTGAGCTACGGCCCGATGGGCTCTCCTTTGCCTTCTGAGCTACAAGACGTAGACGAACCAGGTGCGCCAGTGTTTCGGTCCGAAAACCCCCGGTGAGAGCCTTAGCGCAGGCTACAGGTGTGCCGGGCTCGGGGTTCCGTTGGACAGGGGCCGTAGAGACTACGGCCCGATCGGCCTGGATAAGCCGATCCCGGAGTTTCGTAAACGCCCCCCACAGAAAACCCCCGTTCACGCGGGGGTTTTCTTCGTTCGTGGGAGTGGCTCTGGTGCAGTTCTGGTGCACGCCGTCCATCCACCGCTTCAGACCGCCCCTCTCGTGACCGCCATCTCCTCGGCAGGGCTGCTTGTCGGGGTTCCTCCCGGGCTGATGCTCAGATCCACTCGCTTGTTTCACGAGCGTGCGTGACGAAGCGGAGGTGCTCGCTTGCGTCTCTCCCGCTTCCTCGCGAGTCGAGCGCCACCGCCGGCTGGCGTTGCACAACATCTAGACCAGTGCCCAGATGTGCGGCAAGGTGCCGAGAGGGACCCTAGAACAGCATGTGCACGGCTGGCCGCGACCGTCGCTCTGGGCTATACCCCAACACGGCAGCGCGGCGAATGCGTTAGCCGTTGTTCCCGTCAAAGTGGTTGCGGAGTACCTACCATCAACCCATGGCACGCAAGAAAACTGACGGCGCCGCAGCAGAGGCACGCCGCCGTACCGCGTCGGCGAAACGCCGAGGTGCAGCGCCGCAGCCCGGGACGCACGACGTCACGGATGGACTAAGAACACCAGACCCTCACGTTTCGCTTTGGAATGCGTCGCGGTCTGGAGCGCGGGCCGGACGCGGTTTTCGCTACCAGGATGTGATGACAGCTCTCGTAATTGTCAACCTTTGGCAGGAGCGTGACAACCGAGGCCGTGTCATCCCCGAGGGTTACGACGACGCCACAGTCGATAGTGAGCTAGGCCAACGACACATTCAGATGAAATCTCGAAGGCCCTCTGCTGGTCAATTTTCGGTCAGTCAACTCCGTAAAGACTTACGTTCGATTGCGGAAGCGTGGCAGAAACGACGCACTGCCGACCTCGAGCCATCCACAATACTTATTCTCGAGCGGTCAGTCGAAACCATCGATTTGCCCACCTGGAGGTTAGATACCCGGTCGCACAACGAACGGCTAGCAACTCATATACGACAAAGTTGGCAGCATGATCCCGACGACGCAGACGCCTTTGCGGCGAGCGTCCAAGTCCTAACATGTGACACCCCGAGGGAAGATGCCATCGAGATTATTTCAGCTACCCGAGATCTGCCGGCGGCTGTTTCTGAGATAGTTTTTTCGGCCATTTGTACCGAGATCGGAAAATTAGCGGATCTGAACGCCGACCAAGAGTTGCATCGCCAGGCGTCGCTGACAATACATGACGTTGATAACATCGTCGATCACATCCTTTCTGTAGTGGATGCAGAGCTCCTTGAAGAGGCGACGACGCTAGGAGTATTGACTTCGGTCACCTGGTCGGAGCTCAATCTGACCGAAGCCACGACGGGACGCTTATATCCAACACCTCATCTTCTCGTCCGACGCGATTCCTTAATTAACCAGATAGTCGATACCGCCATTCAGAGTAACTTCGCGCTGGTGGCGGGGCCGAGTGGCTCTGGTAAATCAGAAGCTATATGGGCGGCTGCGCGAGAAATACGCGCTGAATACCGCTGGCAAGAACTACATTCTTTGGTGCCCACCGGTCGAAGTGGCAGGGATTCCATTGCGTTGGTCGTTGCGCGAATCGAAAGTCTTCAGCCTAGCAAGTACGCACCCGTAGGGATCCTCGTTGACGACGCCGGTCGACACGACCCGGCACTTTTAGAACGAATGCTTCGACGCGTGACTACTCTTCCGGGCATAGTAGTAATCCTCTCTGTTCGAGAAGAGGATCGACCTCTCGTGCCGCTCCTTTCTGCTGTAGCGCCGATCGTACCAAGTCTTGATGACGACTTGGCGCACACATTGTGGAGAAAGTATCAGGAGCGCGGACTAACTCAATGGGCCGGCTGGCGAGAGCCGGCAGAAGCGTCGAACGGACTTCTTCTCGAATACGTCACCCTGCTTACGGAAGGGAGGGGACTGGATGCAGTAGTATCCTCACAAATTCAGGCGAGGGAGAACGATCCCGGTCGCCACCTGGAACTCGACATCCTGCGGATTGTTTCCACTGCGAATCAGTATGGGGTGCCTCTGCGTGCGTCTTCGGTTCAACGTCTGCTAGCGGCGGGACCGAGCGAGTTCAGTGCCGCAGCCAGACGCTTGATAAACGAGCATCTCATCGTTCAAGACGAGGGTGAGTTATTCCGCCCCCTGCACGAATTGCGTTCCGCTGCAATTGCTAGAGCGACAAATTTATTCGGGCAGAGTGAGACAGAGCAACTGATCGTTCAAGTTGTTGATGTTGCGGACATAGCGCGATTCCTTCGTCGCTGCCTAGAGCAGCGTGCGACAATCGAATCGATAGTGCGCACCTCGGTGCGCCGAGTACATACTGACCGAAACATTCACACTCTTGTCGCTGTGGTTAGCGGATTCAGGATCAACGCCTTCCGCTTACGTGCGCAGGAGTGGAAGCAGACGCTTGATGAAGCTGGGGTAGAGTCAGGCCTTGCCGTGAGTGCCTTTTCGATGTCGCGCACGCAACCGACGAACGATATCGATCACCTTTGGAAGCCAGAGGTGGTAACGGCTATTGCTCGTCTTCGGGCCATGCCGACAGAGCCCGACCTTCGAGCAGTCTGGACGGAACTCGACGGCGTACTCGTGTCAGAACTGCTGGCGGAAGCTGCATCCGAAGAGTCGCCGGACTCTCTGCTTACCGCCCTGACTGCGTTAGGGGGCATTGAGCCGGCCGTCGCGGAGGCCGCGGCCCTCGCCGCGGGTTCACGCCTAGCGGTGTGGGACATTGAAGAAGCCGCCAACCTCGTGGAAGCGCTGCGACTCGTGGACCCAGCGCTGGCCGCATCGGCAGTGGAAGCGTCCGGCGGGGAGCAGTCGGCCCTAAGTAGGCTCGTGATCGAGCGTCCATGGTTGGTGAGTCTCGAGCGAGAAGAAAAAGCCGTTGTAGGCCGTTGGGTTTTCTTCGACGAGGCTGTCCAGCCGGACCAGAATAAATCCGTGGTCGATATTTGTCGCCTAGCCCTTGCGCTTGCCCCCTCCGCGGAGATTGCCCGAATCCAGGCTGTGGATACACGCGGTAGGCGGGCTATGGTCGGTCAGTACCCCGTCGCCGATAAAGCGATACCGCGAGTGAACCTACCGCATCGCCTCGAGGTTGCGGAAAATCGCGCTCAGGCGCGGGCGTTGTCACGGCTGTACGGAAAGGGAACTTTCACAGAAAAAGTCGCGGCGGAGGCAGAAGGGTTCCGGTTGATTCAACTGCTCCTGGAGCCGATCGCGTCAGCATTCCTTCACGACAATGCCTTGTCTGCGGAGTCGACGCGTGTTCTGCTGGCTCTAAAAGAAATACTTGAGGCAACGGCGGCACCCGCGCAGGAGGGCTTCGCTGAGGAGCTACCTGGGGCGTTAGGTGAGTATCCAAGCGACGGCGACGCGGTGCTTGCCATTCGTTCTTTCTTACAAACCGTCGTTCCTGATTTAGTGTCGATGCCGATACGTGAGCGTACTCCACAACGAGCGGCTTCTAACTTAAAGGACATCGTTGCGAGATTGCGATCCGTGGTAGCGGTCGATAGGTATCGGTTCCTTGCGTCGCCCCTCGTTCTTCCGGAGCTCATCATTGAATTAACTGCGTTGCAAGTTTTGGCGTCAGCCGGTTCTCGCAATGACCAGGGCCTATGGGCGAAGATGCGTGCTTCCCTCGGAGGAGCACATTCAGGTCACGCTGTTCGTTTGGCGGCAGATCGGGCCTCACGTCTGGCGGGCGAATTGCTCGCCTCTGAAGCGCGTTCATTGCAGTTTGCCCTGAACCGTGACGGGCTCGAGGCGCGCGTTGTTGTAGTTCCTAGCGACACCGAATCCCTTGCTTGGCCACCCGGCGAGCTAATCGCCGTGGTAGAGGATGGAACAGTCGATAGCTATTTCGAAAATGTGAACCGTTATGCAGATATTGCCCGAAGCTCGCGCGAATACTTCTTGCGCAGAGTTTGGATTGCGAAAAAAGAAGCGCACGGCGTGCTACGCCCTAGCGTGATGCAAGTGGCCTATGAAGGCATACTGCCATTATTGGACCGGGGCGATTTAGATCGGTTCGAGGAATTTGCTCCTGAGCCTATCTCCGCAGATTACCGCAGGGTGATACGAAATGCATACGACGTCGCTAGTATAATCACTGTGATAGCTGTCCGAGGAAGCCATCTGGCCCCCGCCGATGAGATTAAGCATCTTGACCGCTTCGTCATAGATTTCCGTGCATCTCTCAGTCTCCTGCGGAGTTCTTTGAAGTCGCAGGAGGTCACCCGCTATTCGGAAGCGCTTGGTAATCTGCTTAGCGGGATAGAAGCTTTGGTCGAGACGGATTTGGCAAGTTTGCAAGGTGTGGTCGAAAGTGGTGATAGAGGGTGGCGTTCGGGGAGATTTAAGAGCCTTGACGCGCTCGACCCGTCGGAAGCCGCCACTGCAGGAAGCGACGCCGAGTACATCTACTCCTGGTCAGTGATCACGTCGCAGGTTGAGGACGACCCGGTGGCTGCGCGTATTCTGTAGGCGAAGAACTTGCGAGAGTAGCACTTGTGAAACAATGTCTGTCCTCCTAAACAGGCCGTCGGTTTCAATCAGTTGAAACGAGCGTCACTGACATAAGAGGCCGCTATCGGCGCGAAGCACAACCGCCGGCCACCTCTCGAGGGGTGGTCGGCCGTTGCTCGATGTGGGGGAGTGTCGTCAGTGTGCGGCGTCGTACGCGTCGCGGACGGCCTGGCTGATCCGTCCACGGGAGGAGACCTCGTGGCCGTTAGCTGCAGCCCACTCGCGGATCTTGCCGAGCTCCTCGGAGTTCCCACGCTTGTGGGCGCTGCCGGAGGAGGCGCGGCCGCTGCGGTTGCCGGTCTTGCGGGCAGCGGCGATGTAGTCGGAGAACGCTTCGCGGAACTGGTCTGCGTTGTCGTCCGTGAGGTCGATTTCGTAGTTGGTGCCGTCGAAGCCGAAGGTGACCGTGCGGCCCTTGCCGTCTTCGATGGTGTCGCCAGTCAAGTCGTCGACGAGCTGCGTGGTGACTTTCTGCGCCATAGGAGGCCGCTTTTCACTAGGGGATGTCTTTCTACTGTGACATACGTCGCTCCGAAAAGTCGTACCTCGCGACTCGATACTCTGCTTCCTGCCGGTGAGGCAGAATGGTCTCGATGACGAAAAGCACACCCGTTCCCTCCGGTTACGCCGCCGCTTTGGCCGAGCTGAAGCAGCAAGTGAGAAATGCCCGCTTCACTGCGCAGCGACGCGTCAACACTGACCTGGTGCGTCTGTACTGGGGGATTGGCTCCACGATCCTGCAGCGGCAGGAGCAGGAGGGGTGGGGAACCAACGTCATCGGTCGGCTCGCTGAAGATCTCCGTGCGGCGTTCCCGGAGATGAAGGGCTTCTCGCGCGCCAACCTCGTATCTTATGTCAGCTTGCACGCAGGCAACCTTGACCAGTGTCGTGAGATCGAAATAAGTCGCGGAGCTTCTCGGGTACGTAGCGTTTGACGCCCCGTCACCGGGCTTTTTTGCGGCTATCGGGACGTTCCCACCGGGGCGCTTCTACGGTGCGAGCATCTGAGCCACGACCGCGTACAGCTCCTTCGGGTCACGAGCGAGCATCTGCTTGATCAACGCAGCCTGCTCGTCCATCACGACCTCGTAGTCGTCGCGCTCGACCCCGTCCAGGGTCGCGCGCGCCACGTCCGCGGGGTCGGTCTTGGCGATCGAGACTCCCGCCGTCATGTCCGTGTCGGCTACTCCGAGGTGCCATCGACAGCCCCGACGCTGTCGCTCTCGGCGCGTGGCCGAGCGAACACCACCCTCAGTGGCACGCGTCCGAGGTCACAGCCAGCAGCAGGCCGGGAAACCGCAGGTTGAGCTCTTCGACGCGAAGGCGGATGTCGTGCGTACGACCGTGGACCTCGTACACCACCATGCCCGCCTCGCGGAGGGTCTTGAAGTGGTACGAACAGGTCGCCTTCGACGCGGCGAACGCAGCCCAGACGTCGTTCTTCGGCAAGGGCGCGCCGTTGGCGAGCATCCGCACAATCTCGAGCCGGGTGGGATCGCCGAGCGCCTTCAAGACCGTCTCGAGCGGGATGTCCGCCAAGTCGGCGCTCGGGTAGTCGGGCATGCGCCTCCAATCGTTCGATGAATATCTAACGGTCCACTAGCGTGTCCGTATGACATCCTTCGAACGATCGTATCCGGCCCGTGGCATGGGCGCTGCTGCACTGGCGCGCCTGTGGGTCCTCGCTGCTGCACTGTTCGTGGTCGGGACGAACGCGTTCGTGATCGCCGGCGTCCTACCGGACCTCGCCGAGGGACTGCGCACCTCCACCGCGACGGTCGCCACGGCGATCACCTGGTACGCCGCCGTCGTCGCGCTGGCGTCACCCCTCGTCGCCACGTTCCTGGCGGTGGTCCCGCGCCGGGGCCTCCTCACGACTGGGATGGCGTTGGTCGCGATCGGCACCGCGGTCACGGCGGTGGCAGGGAACGTCGACGTGTTCATCGTCGGACGAGTCGTCGCCGCGCTCGGCGGCGCGGCCCTCGTGCCACCCGCAACCGCGGCTGCCCCGACGCTCGTCGAGCCGCACCACCGCGGACGCGCGATCGCCATCGTCACTGCAGGATTCGCTGGCGCGATCGCGTTCGGGTCGCCGCTCGGCGCGGCGGTCGCTGCTGGGATCGGCTGGCGGGCCGCGCTCGTCGGCATCGCGGTGCTCGCCGGGCTCCTCGCGGTCACGCTCGGGCTGACGATGACAGGCATCCCCGGTGCTGCCGCGCGGTCGCTGCGGGAGCGCTTCAGTATCCTCGCGGATCGACGGATTCTCCTCGCGCTGGTCGCGATGGTGTCCTACATGGTGTCGTTCAACGTGCTCTACGTCTTCACCTCGGAGGTCCTCGCTCCGGTCGTCGGCGGGCGTCCCGGCGTGCTCGCCGTCGTGCTGCTCTCCTTCGGGCTCGCGACCCTGGTGGGGACATGGCTCGGTGGAATTGCGGTGGATCGGCGCAGCGGCGTGTGGGCCACCGTTCTCGGCCTCATCGCGATGGCAGCTGTCTACGCGGCGCTGTCCGTGTCCACCCAATCTCTGCCGGGCGCGATCCTGCTCTACGCCGTATGGGGCCTCGTCGCCATCGCGCCGCAGATCGGGATCCAGGCCGTCCTCGTCACGGCAAACCCGGCAGAGGTCGGCGTCTCACTGTCGTGGTACTCGACCGCGACATACGTCGGCATCGCAGTCGCACCTGTCCTCGGTGCGGGTGCACTCCACCTCGGCGCGTGGGCCGTGCTCCTTGCAGCGGGCGTGGCCGCACTCGTCGCGCTCGCACTCGTCGCCGTCTCGACGCAAACCGGCGAACGCCAGTCGGCGGCATGAGGCTTCGCATGTGCGTCCGACACCGATACAGAGCTTCGGACACGCGCGAGTAGCCCCCCCGATCGCGACCAACTCACCACGGAGAAATCTTCCCGACGTCCGCACCATCGACGACGGGGGTCGCCGTGGTGATCGAGTCCCTGAGCAGGTTCCATGAGGTATCGGCTTAATCAGTTGAGTGCTGCTCCTTCGTATGAGCCGGAGATGCGCCGATAATTTACGTTATGTCAGATTCCGCAACGGCCAGCCCCTGCCACTCTCCTGCCTTGACCAGGGTCGTGAGATCGACGCGAGCCGCGGAGCTGCTCGGGTACGTAGCGTTTTTCAGCAGTACGGCTGTCCCATCGGCCATGCTCGGATGCATGCAGCGGTTGTGGGCTTGGTTTTCGGCTTTCCTGGGCCTGGTCATCATGGTCATCGACTACGTCGACGGCGCGATCCTCGGGACCTGGTTTGACGAGCATGCTGTTTTCGATGCCCCGGACGTCATTGGCGAGTTCTTCATCGCCGGCCTCGGTCTGGTCCTTCTGGTCGGGGGTGTACTCACCGCCGTGCTAGCGCGGCATCCCGCAGACCACTCGAGCGCCCGGTAGCGGATCCCCTATCGGAACCCTGCATCCCTCTCCCCCGCTCGCGTTCTGCAGTAACCGGTGGTGGCAAGGCTTGAAGCCGATACTCATTTTTCTGTCAGGGGACTGCTGCAGGTTTGGTTGACTCCTGACAGGTAGGGGCATTGGCTCCTGCTGGAAGGATGTGCGCCATGGTGAAGGCGTATCCGGAAGAGTTCCGCCGTGACGTGAT
>NZ_QKSK01000020.1:0-29875 GCF_003234145.1 Curtobacterium sp. MCPF17_011 | reverse complement strand
GGGGAGGACGGGGTGGGGACAACCCCACCACGGGTCCGGGAGGCGGCAGGATGGGACCGGGCCCGCTCCTGGGCGAGGCTCGATGCATGACCGACACCGACCGGCTCGACCTGGCCCGCACCGTCCCCCTGGACGACGCGGTGACCTCGCCCGACCATGCCGAGACCGTTCCGCTGAACACCACGACACCGGAAGCGACCGCCCCGATGCCCTCCGCCCCTGCACCCGGCCCGGACGGGCCTCCCGGCGCCTGGGACGCGACCCCGCCGGTGACCACCCCGCAGCCGCCGAAGCCGACGGCGTCGACGGGCGGCGGTCGCGGTCCGGATGCCCCGATCCGCTCCGGCAGCGGTGGCAGCGGTGGGCGACCGAGCGCCGGCGCCTTCTACCGGGAGGCCTGGCGTCGGTCGCCGCGGGACTTCGGCTACATGGCCCTCACCGCGGTGCTCCTCTGCACGCTGTACTTCGCGTTCCCCGCGATCCTGGGCATCGGCGGCCTCGGGTCCCGTGACGTGTTCAACCCGTTCACGCTGCTGCTGTTCTTCGTGGCACTGTTCGTCGCCCGCTGGCTCGGACAGTTCGAGAAGCTGCGGATGAGCTGGGCCGACCCACGGCCGATCCGTCCGGTGGACTGGACGCCGAAGTGGCAGCAGAACTGGTGGACGCGCACCGGGTCGGCGGTCGCGAACCCGCACTACTGGCTGTACCTGCTGCACGCGGTCGTCGTCTACCCGCTGACCGCTGCCGTGACGGTCGGTGCCGGGCTGCTCCTGGCGGTCGGGTTCCTCTGGCCGGTCGTCGTCGTCCTGGTGTACGTCGTCGCCGGCCGGTACGTGCTCGACCCGAACGACATCGGCTCGGGTGCCGGGGTCGTCTTCCTCGGCCTCCTGTCGATGGCGGCGAGCGTGCTCCTGTTCCCGCTCTGGCTGCGCGGCTCCGTGCTCGCGCACTACTGGATCGACCACGGCCTGCTCGGTGGCTTCCGGGCCGAGGTGCTCGAGGAGCGGGTGGCGGGCCTCCAGGCCTCCCGTGCCGGCGCCGTGACCGCGGAGGGGCAGGCACTCCGCCAGATCGAACGCGACCTGCACGACGGCCCGCAGCAGCGACTGGTGCGTCTGCGGATGGACCTGGCCGCGGCCGAGCGGTCGTTCGAGAAGGACCCGGAGCGGGCCAAGCGGCTGATCGGTGAGGCGTCCGGCCACGCGCAGGACGCGCTCGACGAACTGCGGGCGCTGTCCCGCGGGTTCGCGCCGCCGATCCTGCTCGACCGTGGGCTGGTCGCGGCCCTCGAAGCGCTGTGCTCCCGTTCGCCGATCCCGGTCGGACTCGACATCCGCCTTCCCGACGGGCTCGAACTCGCGACCGAGATCCAGCGGAACGTGTACTTCACCGTCAGCGAGCTGCTGACGAACACCGCCAAGCACGCCGGCGCCTCGGCGGCCGGGGTGTACCTCGGGCTGCTGGTCGACACGGCCGGCACCTGGTTCCTCACGGTCAGCGTGACGGACGACGGCCGCGGCGGGGCGAGCCCGCGCGAAGGGCACGGCATCGAGGGGCTGATGGGCCGGATGCGCGCCCTGGACGGTGAACTGACGGTGTCCAGCCCGCTCGGCGGACCGACGGAGGCGACCGCCCGGATCCCGCTCGGTGCGCTCAACGGTGTCCCCACGCCCCGCACGTGAGCAGGTGCGCGTCGCCGCTAGGCTGAGCGCATGACCGACGGCCCGGATGCAGCACGCATCCGGGCCGTCGTCGTCGACGACGCCGTCCTGCTCCGCGAGGGCCTGGCCCGCGTGCTCGACGAGGCCGGCATCGACGTCGTCGGCCAGTTCGGCGATCCGGCGTCGTTCCTCGCCGCACTGCCCGCGCTGACCCCGGACGTCGTCGTGATGGACGTGCGGATGCCGCCGACCTTCACCGACGAGGGTGTCCGCGCAGCTGTCCAGGCGCGGCGGATCGCTCCCCGGACCGGCATCCTGCTGCTGTCCCAGTACGTCGAGGCCGCCTACGCCGAGGACGTCCTGGCCGCAGGCAGCGCCGGCATCGGCTACCTGCTGAAGGACCGCGTCACCCGGCTCGACGAGATCGACGACGCCGTCCGTCGGGTCGCATCGGGAGGCACGGTGCTGGACCCCGAGGTCGTCACGCAGCTGATGAGCCGCCGCCGCGACCCCCTGGCGGCGCTGACACCCCGGGAGCGCGAGGTCCTCGGCCTGATGGCCGAGGGTCGCACCAACGCCGCCATCGCCCGTGCACTCGTGATCGGCACCGGCGCGGTCGAGAAGCACGTGACGAGCATCTTCGGCAAGCTCGCGCTCGAGGACACCGGCGAGGACCACCGCCGCGTCCTGGCCGTCCTGGCCTACCTCGGATGAACCGCGTCCCGGCACCGCTGCTGGCACTCACCGCGATGCTGTCGGTGCAGATCGGCGCAGCGGTCGCGAAGACCCGCTTCGAGGAGGTCGGCTCGGTGGGCGCCGCCACCCTCCGGCTCGTCATCGCCGCGGTCGTCCTGGCGCTCGTCGTCCGCCCCCGGGTCCGGCACTGGACCCGAGCCCAGTGGCTCGCCGCGGTCCTGCTCGGCCTGGCGCTCGGCGGCATGAACCTGTTCATCTACGTGGCGTTCGCGACGATCCCGATCGGCGTCGCCGTGACGATCGAGTTCCTCGGCCCGCTGACGCTCTCGCTCGCGCACACCCGGCGCTGGCGGGATGCCGGCTGGGCGGCGCTGGCGCTCGTGGGCGTGGTGCTGCTCGGCGTCGGACCGTCCGCGGTCGGCGACGTCGGGGGAGTCGTGGCCGCCGTCCTCGCCGCCGGGTGCTGGGCCGCGTACATCGTGATGAACCGCCGGGTCGGTGCGGCGATCCCGGGCATCGACGGGCTGGCCGTGTCCATGCTCGTCGCGATGGTGGTGGCGCTGCCGTTCGGACTCCGGCCCGCGGTCCAGGGTGTCGTGGCCGACCCGCTGTTGCTCGTCGTGTTCGGCGTCGTGGCGCTGCTCTCGAGTGTGCTGCCGTACGCGCTCGAGATGTCCGCGCTCCGCCGGATGCCGACGCGGGTGTTCGGTGTGCTGCAGAGCCTGGGCCCGGCGATCGCGGCGCTCGCCGGTCTGGTCGTCCTCGGTGAGGCGCTGTCGGTACTCGAGGTCGTCGCCCTCGTCTGCGTCACCGCGGCGAGCGCCGGGGTCACCCTGACGTCGCGGCGGGGTGCCGCGGTCTGACGACGTCCGGCTGTCGGCCGGAGGAGGGCCGACTACTCGGCGCGCAGGAAGTCGGCGTAGGTGGGCTCGGACTGGGCGCCCGACAGGAGCGAGGGGTCGTTGACGCGTCGGTCGACGTAGGCCTCGATGACCTCGGCGGGGGTGAGCACGTGGGCGACCCAGGACGGCACGTCGGTCTTCTCCACGGTGCCTCCTCTCGGTCTCCGGCGCAGATGTCTCGATCGTCGAGAATCTTCGTGAGCCGGTGTGTCACGAACGATCCTCGCCAGCGCGCGTGAAGTCAACGCAGTGCGTCATGC
This sequence comes from Curtobacterium sp. MCPF17_011, assembly GCF_003234145.1. NCBI lineage: Bacteria > Bacillati > Actinomycetota > Actinomycetes > Micrococcales > Microbacteriaceae > Curtobacterium > Curtobacterium sp. MCPF17_011. The sequence continues at coordinate 26,356 of NZ_QKSK01000020.1, read as the reverse complement.
GGACTCCGGGGAACGCGATCTCGCCGGTCGAGGATCTGATCGGCTGCCGCTCGTCGGCGCGTTTCCGGTCCGCGGATCGACCGCGCGGAGGGTGCGGTGCTTCACGGCCGATCGCCAGATCCAGGCGTCGGCCTGCTGTCCGAACTGCGCCCACTCGACCAGGACGGCGTCGCGCGTCCAGCTCCGTGCGAAGGCCTTCACCCGGACGTGGAAGGTCGGGAACTGCACCCACGCCCAGACCGGGATCGGGGTGACCGCGTGGCACACGTCGTCACCCCGGGCCTCCTCCGACAGGGAGAAGGCGCTGGGGCGTTCCACCTCCGGGTGCTCCGGGGGCTGCCACCGGTTCTCGCGACGCCGTCCCACCCTCGTATTCGAACGTGTGTTCGAACGCCCCGTCAAGTCCGGCGCGTGCTCCGGCGTGTCCGGCACGGCCCGGACGACCCGACCCAGACGCCAAAGCGACAGATGTGCGCCGGAACTCGGCGCGCATCTGTCGCTTTCGCGTCCAGGACGGCGCGGCCGGGCCACGCCGGGCTCGCGCGGCCGGGGTCAGGGGGCGGCGCGCGCGGTGGACTCGCGCACGCTCAGCGTCAGCTCGGGCCCCGGGCGCGACGGGAGGGGCACCTCGGACTCGATCTGCTCGCGGAGCAGCACCGCGGCCCGCTGCCCGAGCTCGACGGTGTCCCGGGTGAGCGAGGTGATCGCCGGACGCACGAGCCGGATCATCGCCGAGTCGTCGAACGACACGATCGAGACGTCCTGCGGCACCCGCACGCCCATCTCGCTCGCGACGCCGAGCCCGGCGACGGCGAGCACGTCGTTGTCGAACACGATCGCCGTCGGTCGGGTCGCCCCGGAGAGCAGGCGGCGGGTGGCTGCGGCACCGGCTTCGGCGGAGTAGTCGGTCGGCACGGACTCCATGCGGCCGTCGACATCCGTCCCGGCGAACGCCCGCACCCGGTCGATCCGCAGCGCGGTGTGTTCGAACTCGGGCGGCCCGGAGACGTGCGCGATCCGCCGGTGCCCGAGGGCCCGCAGGTAGCGCAGGACCGTCTCGGTGGCATCCGAGTCGTCGATCCAGACGCTGGGGGCGGCGCCGGCAGGGGAGGGATGTGACCCGACGACGACCGACGGCATGCCCAGGTCGGCGAGCAGGCGCAGGCGTTCGTCGTCCCTCCGCGGGTCGATGACGATCACGCCGTCGACCCGGTGTCCGCGCCACCAGTCGCGGTAGGTCTCGAGCTCTTCGTCGGCGTCGCGGGCGACGAGCAGCGTCATGCCGATGTGGGTGCCGGTCAGGCCGAGCTGGATGCCGGAGATCAGGTCGCCGAAGAAGGATTCGGTGCCCAGGGTGCGGGCGGGGCGGTTCAGCACGAAGCCGATCGACCCGGCCTTCGCGCCGCCCAGGGCCCGCGCTGCGGTGTGCGGCTGCCAGTCCAGGTCACGGGCCACCTGACGGACCCGTTCCCGCGTCGTCTCGGAGACGCCGGGGCGGCCGTTGAGTGCGAACGAGACCGCGCTGATCGACACGCCCGCCCGTGCTGCGATGTCGGCGATCGTCGTTCGGCGTCCTGTGGCCACGGGCTTGACTATAGCGCTTTAGTCAGGCATCGTCGCCGTCACGCAGGGGTTCGGCGCACAAGGCTGAACCGGTTCAGTAGCTCGACGAAGGAGTCAGCAACGATGAGAAGCACCCACCGCACCACGTCGGGCCGAGTGGCCGCGATCCTCGCAGGCGCCGCAGCGACCGCCCTCGTCCTCACCGGTTGCTCGAGCGGCGGCACCGCCAGCACCGGCGGCGGTGACGGCGAGGTCAGCGGGTCGATCACCCTGCAGACCTGGGCCCTCACGCCGACCTACACGGACTACCTCAACGGGGTGGTCAAGGCGTTCGAGAAGAAGTACCCGGATGCGAAGGTCAAGCTCGTCGACCAGCCCGGCGACGGCTACGCGGACAAGGTGCTCAGCCAGGCCTCGTCGAACTCGCTCCCGGACGTCGTCAACCTGCCGCCGGACATCGCCCTGCCCCTCGCCAAGCGCGGCTTCCTGCAGGACGTGTCGAAGGACGACAGCAAGCTCTCGAGCACCTACGTCGAGGGCGCCCTCGCGGCGTACGACTACAAGGGCGTCGACGGCACGTTCGGCTACCCCTGGTACCTCAACACCGACATCGACTACTGGAACAAGACGATGTTCGAGAAGTGCGGTCTCGACCCGGCCAGCCCGCCGAAGACGACCGACGAGCTGTTCACGCAGGCCGAGACGATGCACCAGAAGTGCCCGGACGACTACCTGATGAGCCGCAAGCCCGGTCTGTCCGACTTCTCGCTCGCCGGCGTCAAGATCCTCAACGCCGACGGCACGAAGTTCACGTTCGCGAACTCCTCGAAGGCCGCCGACCTCATCACGAAGTACGCCAAGGCCTACAAGGAGGGCCTGATGCCGTCGTCGGTCCTCAACACCGACTACCTCGGCAACTCCACCCTGTTCACGCAGGGCAAGGTCGCCTGGACCACCGGTGGTGCGACCGCGATCAGTGACTTCGAGAAGAACAACCCGTCGCTCAAGGGCAACATCATCGTCTCGCCGGCGCTGGACAACCCGCCGCTCTACGTGCAGGGCCTCAGCGTCTCGGCGAAGAGCAAGCACATCGCCACGGCCGAAGCGCTCGCCGAGTTCATGACCAACGCGAAGAACCAGGAGGCGTTCGCGCACCTGGTGAACATCTTCCCGTCGACGAAGTCGTCGCAGTCCGACCCGTTCTTCTCGAAGGACGACGGCACCGTGCAGGCCAAGGCCCGTGTGCTCGCGAACGAGGCGCTGAAGACCGCGAAGAACCTCAACCCGGTCGAGGCGAACTCGGCGATGACCGACTTCCTCGACCAGCAGATCGCGCTGGCGATGAAGGGCGGCACCACCCCGGAGAAGGCGCTGCAGACCGCGCAGGACAAGATGAACACCCTGCTCGCCAACGGCTGACCCAGCTCGTCACGTCAAGGAAGAGGGAGGATCGTCATGCGTGCGAACCGCTGGTTCACGCCCTGGCTGCTGGTGCTGCCCGCACTGGTCTGGCTGCTCGCGTTCAGTCTCTGGCCGTCGATCAACACCGTGCGGCTGTCGTTCACGAACGCGAGCCCGCTCGGCGGGGTCAGCGCCTGGGTGGGGACGGCGAACTTCCGGACCCTGCTCGCGGACCCGCAGGTGTGGGAGGCGCTGCTCAACAGCGTCATCTACATGGCAGTCTGCCTGCCGCTGCTGACGGTCCTCCCGCTCCTGATGGCGGTGCTCGTCCAGCACAAGATGCCCGGCATCGCGTTCTTCCGGACCGCGTACTACACGCCGGTGATCGCGAGCGCGGTCGTCGTCGGGCTGATCTGGAACTGGATCCTCGACGACCGCGGCGTCGTCAACGAGATGGCGCAGTCGCTCGGCATCGTGCAGGGCGCGATCCCGTTCCTGACGGACCGGTGGCTCCTGCTGTTCAGCGCCATCAGCCTGACCGTGTGGAAGGGCCTCGGCTACTACATGATCATCTTCCTGGCCGCGCTCGGGAACGTCGGCAAGGACCTGCACGAAGCCGCCGCACTCGACGGTGCCGGCTCGGTCCGACGCTTCTGGTCGGTGACCATGCCCGGTGTCCGCGGCACGATGACCCTCGTCGGGATCCTCGTGTGCGTGAGTGCGCTCCGGGTGTTCAGTGAGCTCTACATCCTGACGAACGGGACGGGCGGCCCCGGCGGCCAGGACAACTCCCTCGTCATGCTCATCCAGCAGTACGCCCGCGGCTTCACCGGCAACCTCGGCTACGCGTCCGCCCTGAGCCTCCTGCTCTTCGCCGTGACGCTCATCCCGATGCTCGCCCTCGCCCGGATGAACAGCAAGGCGGACAAGTGACGAACACGACCGACACCAACGAACCCGTCATCGGCGGCAACGCCGGCCTCGCCGCACCGACGCCCGACGTGGCCGGCGCGACGGGCGGCGGACCAGCCTCCCGAACGGACCGACGGGGCGGAACGGACGGACGGGGCGGGACGGACGGGGCCGGCAAGCGTCGCCGTCGTGCGGTCTGGGGCGTCATGTCCACCCGTGAGAAGGTGATCCGCTACGTCCTGCTCATCGTGGTGCTGTTCATCACGATCGGCCCGTTCCTCTGGCAGCTCTCCACCTCGCTCAAGGGCACCGGTGAGGACATCTACACGGCGAACCCGTCGTTCATCCCGTCGCAGCCGACGATCGGCAACTACCTGCGCGTCGCCGACGCGATCCCGGTCTTCGGCTACATCGGCAACTCGCTCATCGTCGCCGCGATCGACGTGATCGGGAACATCGTCTTCGCGACCCTCGCCGGGTTCGCCCTGGCACGGCTGCAGTGGCGCTTCCGCAAGGTCGTCCTCGGCCTGTTCCTCGCCACCCTGGTGCTGCCGGGCGAAGCGACGATCATCTCCCAGTTCGTCACCGTGAAGGACCTGGGTCTCGCCGACTCCCTGGTCGGCGTCGCCCTGCCCGGCATGATCGCCGCACTCAACGTGCTGCTCATGTTCAACGCGTTCCGGCAGGTACCCGAGGAGATCGACCAGGCCGCGGTGATGGACGGCGCGAACGCCATGCAGCGGCTCCGCTACATCTCGTTCCCGGCCGTGCAGGGGACCATCGCCGTCATCGCGATCTTCTCGTTCATCGGCGCGTGGGACGACTTCCTCTGGCCGCTCATCGTCCTGCAGTCGCCGGACAAGCTCACCCTGACGGTCGGTCTGCAGTACCTGCAGGGCACGTTCGCCACCGACCAGCGGATGATCGCGGCCGGCACGATGATCGCGTTCATCCCGATCGCGGTGATCTTCGCGCTCCTGCAGCGCTTCTTCTTCAAGGGCGTGGAAGAGGGCGGGGTGAAGGGCTGATGCGCTTCGGCGTCAACCACACGCCGTCGAACGGGTGGTTCCACTCGTGGCTCGACTTCTCGCCCTCGGACACCGCGCGGGACCTCGAGGCCATCGCGTCGCTCGGCGCCGACCACGTGCGGATCTTCCCGCTGTGGCCCGTCGTGCAGCCGAACCGGACGCTGATCCGCCCCTCGGCACTCGAGGACGTCGCCACCGTGGTCGACATCGCCGGCTCGTTCGGGCTCGACGTCAACGTCGACGCCCTGCAGGGTCACCTGTCCAGCTTCGACTTCGTGCCGTCCTGGCTGGACAGCTGGCACCGCCGGAACATGTTCACCGACCCGGACGTCGTCGCCTCGACCGCCGCGTACGTCCGGGCGCTCGCCGCCGCGGTCGCAGACCGGCCGAACCTGCTCGGCGTCACCATCGGCAACGAGGTCAACCAGTTCGCGCACGCCCCGCACCCCGCACCGTTCGCGACCACCGCCGAGCAGGGACACGCCTGGGCAGCGGCGATGGTCGACGCGGCGAGGGCCGGGCTCGGTGACGGCCGGGAGGCCCGTGGCGCGTCCGTCCCGTCGGCCCGGCGACCGCTGGTCACCTTGGCCCAGTACGACGCCGCCTGGTACGACGACGCCCAGCCGTTCGGCCCCGAGCACGCCGCCGAGCACGGTGACGCGACCGTCACGCACTCGTGGGTGTTCAACGGCGCAGCGCGCCTGCACGGTGCCCTCGGTGCCGGCTCGGTCCGGCACGGGGAGTACCTGCTCCAACTCGCCGCCGCCTGGAACGGTCGCGCAGACCGGCCGAACTGGTTGCAGGAGGTCGGCGCACCGACGAACGTGGTGGACGTGGCCGACGCCCCGACCTTCACCGAGCAGACCATCCGGCACGCCCTCGACGTGCAGGAGCTGTCCGGGATCACGTGGTGGTGCTCGCACGACGTCTCCCGCTCGCTCGCCGACTTCCCGGAGCTCGAGTACGACCTCGGCCTGCTGACGAACGACGGCCGCGTGAAGCCGACGGGGGAGCGGTTCCGCGAGATGGCGCTGACCTTCGGTGACGGCCGCTACGACGCACCCACCCCGCCGGCCACCGCGCTCGTCCTCGACGACGTCGCTCCCGACGGGGCGCCGCTGCACGGCACCCGCGCCGACTCGGCCCCCGGCGGCCGGTTCGCCGTCGCCTGGCTCGCGATCGCCGAGCAGGACGGACGCGGGCCCCAGGTGGTGCTGCGCTCCCGGCTCGCCGACACCGCGCTGCTCGCAGCCCGCGGCATCCGTACCTGCGTCGACGTGCCCGCGGGCACCACGGCGACCGCGCTCTCGGTCGCGCACCCGGCGACCATGCCCTGACCGACCGCACGACCGACCGCACGACCGACCGCCTGACCGACTGCACGACGAACACCACCGACCCGACGACCACCGCCGTCCCCGGAAGGACCCATGCACGACGACATCCCGCTCACCATCGGCCGCGCACGCCGCGTGCTCGACGAGCGCATCCTGCCCGAGGTGCACGCCACCGCCGTCCCGCTCGACACCGCCTGGCACGAACTGCCCGGCGAGCCGATCGCCCCCGCCGAGGGACTCGCGCTCACCTTCGAGCCGTACGAGGTCGGCACCCCCTGGGGAGCAGCCTGGGGCACCACCTGGTTCCGCCTCTCCGGGACCGTCCCCGCCGGGTGGGCCGGGCAGCGCGTCGAGGCGCTCATCGACCTCGGGTTCGACAAGAACATGCCGGGCTTCCAGTGCGAGGGACTCGTCTACCTGTCCGACGGAACACCGGTGAAGTCGATCAACCCGCGCAACCAGTGGGTCCTCATCGCCGAGCAGGCCGTCGGTGGCGAGACCGTCGAGTTCTTCGTCGAGGCGGCGTCGAACCCGGTGCTGCTCGACTACCACCCCTTCCTGGTCACGCAGGAGGGCGACGTCCGGACCTCGTCCCCGAAGCGGCTGTACACGTCGCGCCGGATGGACCTCGCCGTGTTCGCGGCCGAGGTGCACGAGCTTGCACTCGACATCGACGTCCTGCTCGAACTGCAGGAGGAGCTGCCGCAGGGCCCGCGCCGGATGCGGATCCTGCAGGCGCTCGACGACGCCCTCGACGCGCTCGACCTGCAGCACATCCCGGGGACCGCCCCCGCCGCCCGTGCGGCGCTCGCCGAGGTGCTCGCCGCACCCGCCGAGGCCTCCGCGCACCGGATCTCCGCCGTCGGCCACGCCCACATCGACTCCGCCTGGCTCTGGCCGGTGCGCGAGACGATCCGGAAGGTCGCCCGCACCACGTCGAGCATGACCGAGCTGATCGGGCAGACGGACGACTTCCTCTACGGCATGTCCAGCGCCCAGCAGTACGCCTGGATCAAGGAGCACCGCCCCGAGGTCTACGCGAAGGTCAAGGACGCCGTCGCCGCCGGCCGGTTCCTGCCCCTCGGCGGCATGTGGGTCGAGTCCGACACCGTGATGCCGACGGGGGAGTCGATCGTCCGGCAGTTCTCGCAGGGACAGCGGTTCTTCGAGCGCGAGTTCGGCATCCGACCGAAGGGCGTGTGGCTGCCGGACAGCTTCGGCTACTCGCCGGCGCTGCCGCAGCTGATGCGTCGCGCCGGGTTCGAGTGGTTCTTCACGCAGAAGATCTCCTGGAACCAGGTAAACAAGTTCCCGCACCACACGTTCCTGTGGGAGGGCATCGACGGGTCGCGGGTCTTCTCGCACTTCCCGTCGATGGACACGTACAACTCGCGGCTCTCCGGCTCCGAAGTGGCGAAGGCCGCCCGGCAGTTCCGCGAGAACCGTCTGGCCACCGGCTCGATCGCCCCGGTCGGCTGGGGCGACGGCGGCGGTGGCACGACCCGTGAGATGACCGGCACGGCCGCACGCCTGGCCGACCTGGAGGGCAGCGCCCGCGTCACGTGGGAGCACCCCGACGCGTTCTTCGACCGGGCCAAGAGCGAGCTGGAGAACCCGCCCGTGTGGGTCGGCGAGCTCTACCTCGAGCTGCACCGCGCCACACTGACGAGCCAGCACCAGACCAAGCAGGGCAACCGCCGCAGCGAGCACCTGCTCGTCGAGGCCGAGCTGTGGTGCGCCACGGCCGCCGCCCGCACCGACTTCGCGTACCCGTACGACGAGCTCGACGCGCTCTGGCAGCAGGTCCTGCTCCAGCAGTTCCACGACATCCTGCCGGGCACCTCGATCGCGTGGGTGCACCGCGAGGCCGTCGAGCGGTACGCCGAGGTCGCCGACCGCCTGGAGGCCCTCATCGCCTCCGCCCTGTCGGCCCTCGCCGGTCCCGGGGACCGGACGATCGTCGTCAACCCGGCCCCGAGCCTCCAGAGCGGTGCCCTGGCGCAGAGCGCGATCCTGACCACCGACGTGGCGGCGACGACCGCCGTCACCCTCACCGAGGCCGACGGCGGGATCGTGCTCACCAACGACCTGGTCCGGGTCGTCGTCGACGGCCGCGGCCTCGTCACCAGTGCGGTCGACCTGACCACCGGACGCGACGCGATCGCCCCCGGCCAGGTCGCGAACCTGCTGCAGCTGCACCAGGACTTCCCGAACATGTGGGACGCGTGGGACGTGGACCGGTACTACCGGAACCGCGTCGAGGACCTGGTCGACGTGACCGGCCTCCGTGCCTCGGTCGACGCCGACGGGACCGCCCGGGTGACGGTGTCGCGGGCGTTCAGCGAGTCCACCGTGACGCAGGAGATCACGCTTGCACCGGGCGCACGCACCCTGGAGTTCGCCCAGGTCACCGACTGGCACGAGACCGAGAAATTCCTCAAGGTGGCGTTCCCGCTCGACGTCCGCGCCGAGCACACCATCGCCGAGACGCAGTTCGGCGCGCAGAAGCGGGTGACGCACACGAACACCTCGTGGGAGGCCGCGAAGTTCGAGACGTCCATGCACCGCTACGTTCTCGTCGAGGAGCCCGGATTCGGCGTCGCGCTCGTGAACGACTCGATCCACGGGTTCGACGTCACACGCGACTCGGTCGACGGCCACGTCACCACGACGCTCCGGCTCTCGCTGCTGCGGGCACCGCGGTTCCCGGACCCGGAGACCGACCAGGGCGTGCAGACGCACCGGTACGGGATCGTCATCGGGACGGACATCGTCGGCGCGACCGCGGCCGGCACGGCGATGAACACCGCCGTCCGGACGGTCACCGGTGCGCACGGCTTCGACTCGCTCGTGCAGGCCTCCGGCGACGTGGTGGTCTCGGCCGTCAAGCTCGCCGACGACCGCTCCGGCGACCTGGTCGTCCGGGTCTACGAGCCGGGTGGACGCCGCGGGACGGGCGGCCTGGCGGTCGACGGACCCTTCGACGAGCCGGTCGAGGTCACGTTGCTCGAGGAGATCGACCCGGCACTGCCGGGCGTCGCCGCGATCACCGACGGGGTGGCGGCCTTCCCGGTCGACGCGTTCGAGGTCCGCACGTTCCGCTTCCCGCGACGGGGTGCAGCGCACTGACCGTGGCCGGATGAGACCCCCGCCGCCGGGACTTCGGGTGTCCCGGCGGCGGGTCCCACGGCCGATCGGTCGTGGACCCGCGGCGGCACCTCGTCGCCGCGGACACCACTCGAAGAGGAGTGACATGCAGAAGTCCATGAAGATCGGGATCGTGGCGGCGCTGGTCGCCATGGTGGCGGCGCCGATGGTGCCCGCCGCCGCATCAGCCGCACCGGGCGGGCCGGCAGCCGCGTCGCACGGCCAGGGGCACGGAAACGGCCACGGCCACGGCCACGGGCGGCCGGGACACTCCGCCCCGACGAAGTCCGGGCCGACGAGCATCGCGTACGTCGAGGTGAACAACGACGAACTCCGGAACGTCGGTCGGTACACGCTCGAGAACGGTGCGAACGCCTTCGACGTGGCGATCATCTTCGCCGCGAACATCAACCGCGACGCGGACGGCGACGCGGTCCTGTACGCCAACGAGAACGTGCAGCGAACGCTGGACCAGGCCGCGACGCAGATCCGGCCCCTGCAGGCCAAAGGCATCAAGGTGACGCTCTCCGTGCTCGGCAACCACCAGGGCACCGGGCTCGCGAACTTCACCTCCAAGGCCGACGCCCGCGACTTCGCGGCGCAGGTGTCCGCGACGGTCAAGCAGTACGGCCTGGACGGCGTGGACCTGGACGACGAGTACTCGGACTACGGCGTGGACGGCACACCGCAGCCGAACGACCAGTCGATCGGCTGGCTCGTCTCGGCGCTCCGCGCGGACATGCCCGGCAAGATCATCTCCTTCTACGACATCGGCCCGTCGTCGACGTCGCTGCAGCAGGAGAAGCCGTCGATCGGCAAGAAGCTCGACTACGCGTGGAACCCCTACTACGGCACCTACACGGCGCCGCAGATCCCGGGTGTGCCGAAGTCGAAGCTCTCGGCCGCCGCGGTCGACATCCAGAACACCCCGGTGGCCACGGCCGTCTCGTTCGCCGAGCGGACCAAGGCCGACGGGTACGGCGTCTACATGACGTACAACCTGCCGGACGGTGACGTCAGCCCCTACGTGTCGCAGTTCACGAAGGTGCTGTACGGCCAGTCGGCCGTCTACCGGTGAGGGACGACTGATCGATGAGTGACGTGCGCCGTGGTGGCCCGACCGCAGTCGGACCGACAGCCGGACCGACGACCGCGGTCGCGGCCCGGAACGGGGTCGGGTTCGTCTCGCAGGAGGCGACCCTGATCGAACAGACCGACCCGGGGGCGACCGTGGTGGTCGTCCCCGGGCCGGCAGGTCAGGAGGTCGGACCCACCGACGTCCTGACCTGGGTCTGGTTCCCGGAACGGTCACTGCCCGACGGGCAGACCGAACCGGCCGAGGCGGACCTCGACGGGTTCTGGGCCGCCACGGCGTTCGCACTCGACATCGTCTTCACCGACGGCACCCGGCTCAGTGCCGGGTCCGGCACCGACTCCGCCCGCGACCAGTACGGGGACACCGTCACCCCGGAGGCGCAGGACGACGCCCGCAAGCAGTGGGTCGACCAGTGGAACCGGCGGACCGTCGACCTGTCGGCGCACGCCGGCCGGGTGGTGGACCGCCTGGAGGCGCGGCTCGGCCGGACGGACCAACCAGCGTCCGGCTCTGCTTCCGTCGGAGTCCCCGACGGCGTGGTCCGCACCGTCCGTGGCTGGCTCGACGACGTCCGGATCGAGCCAGCAGGGCCCGCCACCGGTGCCGTGCCCGCCGACGCCCGCCCGCTCGACCACGTCCGCACCACCCGCGGCACGCACTCGTCCGGCACGTTCTCCCGCGGCAACAACGCACCGCTCGTGGGGCTGCCGCACGGCGGGGTCTTCGGCCTGCCGATGACGAACGCCGCCGACAGCCGGTGGCCGTACGCCTATCAAGAGCACAACCGGCCGAGCGACAACCGGCCCGCGATCCAGGCGTTCGCCACCAGCCACCTGCCCTCACCGTGGATGGCCGACCGCGGGGTGTTCCAGGTCATGCCGTCCCCGCTCGCCGACCCCGACGTCGACCGGACCGCCCGTGCGCTCGGGTTCGACCACGTCGACGAGCTCGACGGCCCGCACCGCTACCGGGTCACGCTCGACGAGGGCGTCACCGCCGAGATGACCGCCGGTGAGTTCGCCCTGGCGTGGCGGTTCACCGGTGTCCGGAGCATCGTCCTCGACCACCACGGTGTGCTGCGTTCGTGCGAGGTCCGGATCGAGGACGGCACGGCGATCGTCGACGCTCTGCTCGACGACCGCGCCGAGACGCCACCGCACCACGTGCACCTGCGGATCGAGAACGCCGTCGCCGAGCACACGACGGTCGTCGACGGGCTGCTGCGCGGCTCGGTCGAGGTCGCCGGCGACAGCGACGTCCTGCTCGGCATCTCGACGGTCTCCGCGGAGGACGCGGTCGCGAACCTGGCTGCCGCGGGCGACTTCGACGCGATGCGCCGGCACGCCGAGGACCGGTGGGTCGCCGAGCTGGACACCCTGCAGGTCGAGGGCGCGACCGAGGACCAACTCGTGTCGATCTACTCCGGCCTGTACCGGGCGTTCCTCTACCCCACCCGCGCCGGCGAGACCGCCCTTGTCCACCAGGACGACCCGGCCGGCAGCCCGCGTCACCGGTCCCCGTACGGCGACGTCCTGTCCGAGCCGATCCGCGACCAGCCCGGACCCGAGGTCGTCGACGGACCGCTCACCACCACGAACGGGTTCTGGGACACCTACCGGACCGCCTGGCCGCTGCTGGCACTCCTCACCCCGGACACCGCGGCCGACCTGGCCGAGGGCGTCGTCGGCCACTTCACCGACGGTGGTTGGACCCCGCGCTGGAGTGCTCCCGGCGCCGAGGACGTGATGACCGGCACCACGAGCGACACCGTCTTCGCCGACCTCGTCGCGAAGGGCGTCGACGGGTTCGACCTCGAGCAGGCGTACCGGTCCGCGCTGCGGAACGCGACCGTCCCGGCGGGGGACCGGCGGGTCGGGCGGAAGGGGAGCCTCCCGGGCCTGTTCCGCGGGTACGTCGACACGGCGACTGGCGAGGGCATGTCGTGGACCCTGGACGCGGCCATCAACGACTGGGGTGTCGCCGTGCTGGCGGATGCCCTGGCCGACCGCGCGGTCGCGGCCGGTGACGACGTCGGCGCTGCCCGGTACCGCGCCGAGCACGAGTGGTTCGCGCGCCGTTCCCTGCAGTACCGGAACGTCTTCGACCGCGAGCGCGGGTTCTTCATCGGGCGGACGCCCGACGGCGCGTGGCGCGACGACTTCGACCCCGACGTGTGGGGCAGCGACTACACCGAGACCAACGCGTGGGGCACGATGTTCACCGCGCCGCACGACGGCGCCGGCGTCGTCGAGCTGCACGGCGGTCCGGCCGGCTTCGACGAGGCGTTCGCGCGGTTCTGGGCGCGACGGGAGACCGGTGGGGCCGACCGTTCCGGCTCGTACGGGTTCGCGATCCACGAGATGACCGAGGCCCGCGACATCCGGATGGGCATGCTCGGCCTGTCGAACCAGCCGGCGCACCACATCCCGTTCTTCCCCATGTTCGCCGGCCGGCACGACGACGCGCACCGCATCGTCCGGGAGTGCCTCGACCGGCTGTTCGTCGGCTCCGACCTCGGGCAGGGGTACCCCGGCGACGAGGACAACGGCGAGATGAGCGCCTGGTACGTCTTCGCGACCATCGGGCTGTACCCGCTGGCGCCGTCGACCGGGACCTACGTGATCGTGCCGCCGTCGGTCCGCCGGACCGTGCTGAACCGGGCGGGAGGGTCGCCCACCGTCATCGAGACCACCGGCAGCGGGGCGTTCATCGCCTCCGTGACCGTCGACGGCGAGCCGTGGGAGTCGGTGAGCATCCCGCACGCTGTCGTGGTCGGTGCCTCGCGCATCGAGGTCGCGCTCACCGACACACCTCGAGGGTGGGCGGCGGACAGCCGGCCGGCATCGGCCTCCGTGCTGCACGGGTACCGGGACACCCCCGACGACGTGCTGCCGGTCGGCGCGTCACCGCTCACCGACGACGCGGGAGCGACCGTCGTGGCGCTCGCGGCGGGGGAGTCCGTCGCGGTGCCGGTGACGGTCGAGGCCGTGTCGCTCGTCACGGTGACGGTCGCGGCCGCCGGTACCGCGTCGTGGCGGATCGTGCTGCGGGACGTCGACGGTACAGCGGTGCACGTGCTCGAGGGGCGGGACGAGGTGTTCGACTGGGCCGGGCAGACCCGGGTGTTCCCGTTCGTCGGCGGGGTCCACGGCGGGACCCTGACGTTCCACGCCCTGACGCCGATCACGCTGTCGCAGCTGCAGCTCATCGTCGCGGACGGCACTTCCTGACCCGCTGTTGACGTTCCTGGCTATGGGTGTTAGCTTTTGGCTAACACTCGTAGCCAGGAGGCACACATGCTCGAACACATCGAACGTGACGGCGGCACCATCGCCATCGACGTCAGCGGTACCGGACCCCTCGTCGTCCTCGCCCACGGCATGGGCGACAGCCGGCACTCGTACCGGTTCCTCGTCCCCGAACTGGTCGCCGCCGGGTACCGGGTCGCGAACGTCGACATCCGCGGCTGCGGCGACTCGAGCACCGGTTGGGCCGGGTACTCCCGCGCCGACATCGCCGGGGACCTCGTCGCCGTCGTCCGGCACCTCGGTGGCCCGGCGGTCGTCGTCGGTCAGTCGATCAGTGGCGGTGCCGCGACGATCGCCGCCGCGGACGCCCCGGAGCTCATCACCGGCGTCGTGGAACTCGCCCCCTTCACCCGGGCGCAGTCGTTCGACCTCGGCGGGTTCCTCCGCAACCGGAACCACCACCGATCCGGCACCGTCCAGCTCCTCCGGGTCATGACGGCCGGCAGCCTGCCGGGCTGGCTCGCCTACCTGGACCTGGCCGTCGCCACCAAGCCCGCCGACTGGGCCACCGAACGCGGGCACATCGAGGACACCCTGCGGCAGCCCGAGCGGATGGCCGTCCTCAAGGCGATGACGAAGACCAACCCGGCCGACGCCGGCGCTCGACTTGCCGACGTCCGTTGCCCGGTGCTCGTCGTCCAGGGCGGTGCCGACCCGGACTGGGCCGACCCCGCAGCCGAGGGTCGCCGCATCCTCGGCGACCTGCCGACCGGCCTCGGCGAACTCGCCGTCATCGAGGGAGCCGGGCACTACCCGCACCGCGAGACCCCGGCCGAGGTCATGGACCTCCTGCTCCCGTTCCTCGGGCGGACGCTCACGGCGACCACCACGGGTGGCGACCGTGCCTAGAGCCGGACTCGACCCCGCGGTCGTCACCGAGGCCGCCGCGGTCCTCGCCGACGGGAACGGCCTGGCGCAGCTGAGCATGAGCACCGTCGCGGACCGGCTCGGCGTGAAGCCGCCGTCGCTCTACAAGCACGTGGCGGGCCTCCCGGACCTGACCCGGCGGATCGCAGCCCTCGCTGCCGCCGAGCTGACCGAGGCACTGACGGAGGCGACCCGGGGGAGCACCGGACGGGAGGCCCTGGCCGCCGCCGCGCGCACCGTCCGTCGGTACGTGCAGGAGCACCCGGGCCGCTACGCCGCTACCACCGGCAGCCGACCGGCGGACGCCGACGACCCACTCGCCACGGCCCTCGATCGGTCGCTGTCGTCGTTCGTCACGGTCCTGCGGGACTACGGGCTCGACCCGGCCGACGAGGTGCACGCGCTCCGGATGCTCCGCAGCATGCTGCACGGCTTCGCCACCCTCGAGGTGTCCGGCGGGTTCCAGCTCGGCGCCGACGTGGACGAGAGCTTCACCTGGATGATCGACTTCCTCGACCAGGGGCTGCGGGCCCGGGCTGCGGGTGGGGACGGGCGTTCGGTCGTGCCCGATGGTCGTTAGGCGGCTCGAGGGGGACCAGGAGCGACACGACCAACACCGGGGGCGGCAGCGCGACCGCCGAGAGCACGAAGCTGCGCTTCACCGCGCACCGGCCTGGTCGACGCCTGGTTCGCCGCGCGGCGCCCGGAAGAGTGGGCGGAGTTCGTCCGACCCCGAGCCTGATCCGTCGGGGCTGACGGCCGTCACCGCCCACGCGCTGCCGACCACTCCGCGAACTCCGTCGCGACGATCCGTTCGTCGTGCAGGTCGGCCGCGTCGGCGGACGCCAACCACCGGATCGGTGCCCGCATGACGTCGGCGGGAAGCACCGCGAGGCTGCCGGGCCTCGCGGTGCCGTCGAGCATCCCGGTCGCCGTCGCACCGCCTGGCAGCAGGATGTTCGCCCGCACGGACGTGTCCGCGAGGTCCGCCGCCATGATCCGGGCGAGCGCCTCTGCTCCGGCTCGGGACGGGCCGTACGGGACGAACCCGCGTCGGTTCATCGTGCTGTGGTTCATGCTGACCGTGACGACGCGACCACCCCCGGCCTGGAGCATGCGCGGAACCACCGCCCGCGCGACGAGGAAGTAACCGGTCAGGTTCGTGTCGACCACGTCACGGAAGCCCGCGGGCGTGACGTCCCAGAAGCCTTGCGGAGTCGTCATGAAGTTCGGGTTGACTGTGCGCATCCCGATCCCGGCGTTGTTCACCAGCAGGTCGATCCCGCCGAGCGTGTCCCACGCAGCGGTGACGCCGGCGGTGACCGAGTCCTCGTTCCGGCTGTCCATCACGACGCCCAGTGTCTCGGGGCCCATGGCTGATGCAGCGTCGGCGACACGGTGTTCCGACCGGCTAGTGATGGCCACCCGGGCGCCAGCTTCGACGAGTCCCTCGGCCATGGCGCGGCCGAGTCCCGAGGTCCCGCCGGTGATGAGTGCGCGCACGCCGTGCAGGTCTTCCATCGATGCTCCGATCCTCGTCCTCGGGACTCTACGACGGCGTCCGGGAGGGAACGGACAGGTTCGACGTCAGACCTGTGAGGTCAACGAGCAGCTGCCTGCGTCCACTCCGGCGATGCCAACAGCACTTGCAACTCATTGACCAGTCGCGCCGTGTGGAATCCGTCCGCCGCCGCGTGGTGCACCTGGATCGCGACGGGCATCACCGTCCGGCCCGTCGTCTGCCGGTAGCGACCGAGTGTGATGATGGGGAGCAGGTGGTCGAACCCGCCGCCGATGTCGAGCGTGAACCCGGTGAACGACGCCCACGGGATGCTCGACACGTCGAAGGTGTTCGCCGGGGTGTCGGACTGCGGGAAGAGCGACGTCGCAGTGCGGTGTCGCTCGATGACCTCGACCGCTTCGCCGTGGAAGGTCGCGAAGTCGTCGCGGTGTGGTGTCCACACGCCGGCGAACGTCTCCCGCTCGGGGTTGAACACCGTGAACGCGGGGTGCACGACGTCCCACACCGCGGGAGCGCCGGTCGGGTGGAGCGCCATCCGGAACTCCTGGTGCCGGTTCACGATCGTCGACAGGGCCCAGGTCACCGCGACCGAGCTCTTGACCGCCGTCCCGCTGAGGGCCATCCGGAGTGCGGTCACGTCGACGTCGACCGTCATCGCGTACGTGCACGGGACGCGGTCGCGGTAGTGCTCGAAGTGCTCGCGCCGGGGCCAGGTGGCCAGGTCGATGGGACGGAGGATCTCCATGATTCGAGCGTAGGGCCGGTCCCGAACATCGCGCCCGAACGGGTCAGGAGAGTGCGCGGACGAGGTCCTGCAACGTGTCCAGCCACAGGTCCGGTCGGGCAGCCTCAGCGCGCGCGGCATGCATGTGTCCCCACGGTCCACGGCGGATGAACGCGGTCCGCATCCCGGCTGCCTTCGCCGGCAGGATGTCGTTGTCCAAGCGGTCGCCGACGTACAGGACCTCGGCGGCGCGGCACGCGGAGGCCGTGACGACCCGGGCGAAGAACTCCGGTGACGGCTTCACAACGCCCCAGGAGGCCGAGCCCGGTACCGTCACCGGCATGAGCGTCTCGTTCTCCGTCCGTCGAACCGTCGAGGACGACTGGCCGCTGGTGCGTGCGCTGCGGATCGAGAACGCGACGGACAACCCGATCTCGTACGGCGCGACGCTCGAGACGACCCTCGCGATGACGGAGGCCGACTGGCGACTGCGTGCGCGGCGTGGTCAGGCCGTCGAAGCGACCAGCCTCGCCGCCGTGGAGACCCACACCGGGCGGTGGATCGGCATGATGAGCGCGCAGAGCTGGGACGGCGACGGGACGGACCCTGTCCTCACCGGCGTCTTCGTCTCGCCGGACTTCCGAGGCCGGGGGAACGGGGTGGCCGATGCGTTGCTGGACGGCATCGTCCGGTGGGTGCACGAGCGAGGCGCTGGACGTCTCCGTTCGGACGTCCACGAGCACGCCGAGCCCGCGCGCCGCTTCTCCGCGCGTCATGGTTTCGTCCCCACCGGGCGGACACGTCCCGTCGGCTTCACCGCGGGGAACACGCTCGAACTCGCGCTGGCGCTCGACCGACCCGTGCTCGACGGACGCGCACGATGACCACGATCCGCCTGATCGAACCCGGCGACGGCCGCGCACTCTCCGACCTGCTCGTCCGCAACCGGGCGTTCCTCGCGCCGTGGAGCCCCATCCGCGCCGACGGGTACGAGACCGTCCCCGGTCAGCGGACGGACATCGACCTCGTGCTGGAGCAACACCGTCGCGGCGGGACCGTCCCGTTCGTGGTCCTCGACGATGACGGCCAGGTGGCAGGTCGTCTGACCCTCAGCGGCATCGTGCGCGGCTCGTTCCGGTCCTGCGCGATGGGGTACTGGTTGTCGGAGGACCGGACCGGCCGAGGCCTCGCGACCCACGCAGTCGCCGCGGCGCTCGGGCATGCGTTCGACGAGCTCGGCCTGCATCGCGTCCAGGCCGAGACCCTCGTCCACAACACCGCCTCGCAGCGGGTGCTGGCCCGCAACGGTCCCGTCCAGTACGGCCTCGCCCCGCGGTACCTCGAGATCGCGGGCCGGTGGCAGGACCACAGCATGTTCCAGCGGCTGCGTGACGATCCTCCGGTCCCGGTCGACCGTTGACTTTCCATGGCGGCAAATGATTGACTTGCCGACATGGAAAACGACCCGAGGAACAGCGCACCCGACGGCTCGGACCCGACCGACGCCCGACAGGCGCTCGCTGCGGTCGACGCGACCAGGGCCTCCGTCGCCGACCGTCTGGTGACCCCGTGGTGGTACCACCTGGCCCTGGGCCTGCTCGCCGGCGCCTACCTGGTCGGCTACGCGTTGGGCGACACCGTCGTCCGAGCGGCCGTGCTCGTCGTCTTCTTCGCCGGGATCCTCGCGCTCGTCTCGGCCTACCGCCGACTCACCGGTGTGTGGGTCTCCGGCCACCGAGCCGGAGCCGCGACCCGGTGGGCAGTGGCGATGGGCGTGTTCGATGTGGTCGCGGTCGTCGCCGCGATCTTCGTGCACGAGGCCACGGGCCTCCTCTGGCCGGTGTGGGTGCTGGCGGTGATGGTCGTCGTGGCGATGGTCGTGCTCGGACGTCGGTTCGACCGCCGGCTGCGGTCGGAGCTGCGGCAGGGCCGCGTGCAGGCCTCGTGACCGCCGCGCCGTCGACGGGTCGGGGGAGCGGCGTGAGCGGGAGGTTCGACGAGGTGGTGCACGCACCGAACCGTCTGCAGATCTGCGCGTTCCTCGATCCGCTCGACCAGGCCGAGTTCTCGGTGGTGCGCGACGTGCTCGGCGCGAGCGACTCGGTGACGAGCAAGCACGTCAAGGTGCTGCAGGACGCGGGGTACCTGACGGTGCGCAAGCCGACCGGCAAGGGGCGGGTCAAGACGTGGCTCGCACTCACCCCGGAGGGTCGCAGCGCCTACCACGGACATGTCGCCGCCTTGCGCGCACTGTTGGGCTGACGCCGGAGCGCTCGAGGGACCGCGGACGTGAGCCGATGCGGTCGTGGAGATCGGGACGGACGCTCAGGCGTGGGCGGCCAGGTGTGCGCCCCACACCGCGTAGGTGTCGCGGTACCGGTGTTCCTCCGCCTCCGGACGCCACACCGATCGCGTCAGCTCCTCCGGGAAGCCGACGACGCTGACGCGCCGGTGGTCCTCCGCCACCGCGCGAGACCGGAGGTTGAGCGCCTTCCCGTGCACGCCGGCGGCGGCCCGCGCGGGACGGGAGAGGCTGCCGGCGTTGTCGAGGGGCGGGATCTCACCGACGAGGACCCGGGCGGTGGGCGGGAGCACCTCGAGGAGTGCGGTGACGGTGTCCCGGAGGTGCTCCTCCCACGTCCTCGGAGGCATGACCCGCAGGGCGTCCGTGATGCCCACCATGACGACGGCGAGCTCGCACTCCTGCAGGTGTTCGCGGTGCGCGTGGACGATCGGGGGCAGCTGTCGGACGCTCGACGACGGTGCGCTCGCGATCGACCACGAGGTCCCTCGACCACATCGGCCTGCGCGCTTCCGGGCGAAGAACGCCGGGAGGGACAGCTCGTGGGTACGGACGCCGAGCGACAGTTCACCGCGCTCGCCGACGAACCAGACCCGGTCGACCGCCAACCCCGGGACGGTGCCGGCCGGGTCGTCGTCGGGGAACACGTCCCAGGCGGCGTCGGAACGGCGGAAGACGAACTCGCTCACGCGTCCGACGCGCGCCGGGATCATGAGGGCTGAACGGACCATCGCGCGGGCTCGTGACATGGGGCACCACCGCCGAACTCCCGCGTCAGCGTGTCCGCCGCGGTATCGACGTCTTTCCGGGTCCCGCCAAGCTAGTCCTCCACCATGGGGACCATCGGGGTACAGACGATCGGGACGAGCCGGACGGCCCGGACCTCAGAAGGGGACGCCGCAGACGAGCACCGCATTGGCGAACGGCGTCGCCTCGCCGGTGCGCACGAACAGCCGCGCTCCGCCGGACATCGCCTTGAGCTGCTCGTGCGACACCGACCGGCGCTCCGGGAACCGTTCGGCCAACCACGTCTCGGCCTCGGTCCCGGCGACCTCCGTCGCCACGACGCAGTCCTGGAAGACCGCGTCCCCGAGCAGTGCGTCGAGGACGTCGACGAAGCGCGGGACTCCGTGCACGAGGGCGAGGTCCACGACCGGGACTCCCGGCGGGATCGGGAGCCCGCAGTCCGCGACCACGACGAGGTCACCGTGGCCGAGCCGACTCAGCCCCGCGTTCAACTCCGCGTTGAGGATGCCGGTCTTCTTCATGCGTCGACTCCCTGCGCTCCGTCCGTCCCGTCCTCGGGCGCGGACTCGAGTTCGGACTCGGACTCGGGCGCGACCTCGGGCAGCACGTCGTCGAGCGTCGGGTAGGACGGCTGGGTCCCGACCCCCTGCACGGCGAACGCCCCGACCCGGACGGCCTGGCGAGCCGACTCGAGCAAGGAGCGTCCCGCGGCGAGCCCGGCGGCGAGCGCCCCGACGAACGCGTCGCCCGCGCCGGAGGTGTCGACCGCCACCACGCGCGGTGACGGCACGGCGACCACCGCTGCCGGGTCCTCGTCGTCGGAGACCAGGGCACCGCGTGCTCCGAGCGTGACGACCACGGACCGGATGCCGAGCGAGCGGAGCGTCGCGACGAGCGCGCCTTCGTCCGCCGGCACCTCGGCACCCGGGACGAGCTGCGCGAGGACGAGCGCTGCCTCGTGCTCGTTGACGACGAGCGGGTCGGCGGCGAGCACGACCGCCCGTCCGACCGGCACGACGGGCGCCAGGTTGAGCAGCACCCGCCCGGTCGCCGCCGTGACGGCGGCGCCGACGCCGTCCGCGGGGACCTCGCCCTGCAGGACGACCACCGCGGCCGACGCGACGGCGTCCGCGGCCGCGAGCACAGCCTCCGTCCCGGTCGACGCGTTGGCCCCGGGGACCACGACGATCGTGTTCTCGCCGCTGCGGTCGACCGTGATGGTCGCGAGCCCGGTGGGGGCGTCGACCGCGCGGACGTGGGTGACGTCGACGCCGCTGTCGGCCAGGAGGCTCGTGGCCACCTTCGCCGCACCGTCGCGTCCGACGCTCCCCACCATCACGGTCGGCGCGCCTCGACGGGCGGCCGCGACGGCCTGGTTCGCACCCTTGCCACCCGGGAGCAGGGCGAAGGAGGTCGCGATGAGCGTCTCACCCGGTGCGGGGTGGCGATCGACGGTCACGACCTGGTCGACGTTGAGCGAACCCACGACGACCACGGTTCCGGTGGGACGGCTCACTTGGTGAAGTCTCCGACGTTGCTCTTGGTCACCGAGACGACGGGCACCTGGACGGTCTTCTCGGCCTTGCCGGAGACGGCCTTCACGGCCTGGTCGACCGCCAGCGCGCCGAGCTTGGCCGGCTGCTGGGCGACCGAGCTGCTCAGCGTGCCGTCCTGGATCGCCTTGAGGCCGTCGGCCTCGCCGTCGAAGCCGGCGACCTTGACGCTCGTGCCCGCCTTCGCCCCGAGGGCCTTGATCGCGCCGAGTGCCATCTCGTCGTTCTCGGCGAAGACGCCGACGACGTCGGGGTGGGCCTGCAGCAGGTTGGTGGTGACGTCGAGCGCGGTGGCGCGGTCGAAGTTCGCGGTCTGCTTGCCGACGACCTTGATGCCCGGGTAGGCCTTGATGCCCTCGGCGAAGCCCTGGCCGCGGTCACGGCTGGCGGAGGTGCCCGCCTGACCCTGCAGGACGAGGATCTCGCCCTTCTCGCCGATCGCCTTCGCCAGGTCGTCGGCGGCCTGCTTGCCACCGGCGACGTTGTCGCTCGCGATGAACGAGTCGACCGAGGCGTCGTTGACGGTGCGGTCGACGGCGATGACCGGGATCTCCGCCTTGTTCAGTGCGGTGACGCTCGGGCCGGCGGCGTCGGAGTCGACCGGGTTGACGATGACGGCCTTCGTGCTGCCGCTCGAGGCGGTCTGCAGTTGGTTCGCCTGCTGGGCGGAGTCGTTCTGGGCGTCGACGACGTCGAGGGTGACGCCCTGCTTCTTCGCCTCGGCCTTCGCGCCGTCGCGGACCTCGACGAAGAACGGGTTGTTGAGCGTGGAGAGGGCGAGCGTGATCTTCATGTCGCCGCCACCCGACGCGCCGGTGCTGCTCGTGCGGTTGCATCCGGCGGTGCCGAGGACGACCAGGCCGGCGACGACGCCGACGGTGGCGACCTTCTGGAAGGAGGAGAACTTCATCGTTGGTTCCTTTGTGGAGAGGGTGGGGAGGAGGAAGAGGAGAGGAGCGCGTCAGCTGCTGCGCGTCTTGCGGCGGAGCACGTCGAACCCGACGGCGACCGCGATGACCAGGCCGATGACGACCTGCTGCCAGAACGAGCTGACGTTGAGCAGGTTCAGGCCGTTGCGGATCACGACGAGGACGAGCGCACCGATGAAGGTGCCGGAGATCCGGCCGACACCGCCCGCGAGCGAGGCGCCGCCGATGACGACCGACGCGATGGCGTCGAGCTCGTAGCCGCTGGCGGCCTGCGGCTGCGCCGAGTCGAGTCGACCCGCCAGCAGCAGGCCGGCGAGTGCGGCGAACAGCCCGGACAGCCCGAACACGACGACGACGATCCGCTTGACCGGGAGGCCCGACAACCGTGCTGCCTCGGCGTTGCCCCCGACGGCGTACATGCTCCGACCGATCACGGTGCGGTTGAGGATGAAGGACGCGATCAGCGCGGCCACCACGAGGACGATGATCGGCACCGGCACGGGTCCGATGTCCCCACCGAGGAACGACACCTGGGGCGAGGTCGGCACCGGCTTGCCGTCGGAGAGCACGAGGGTCAGACCGCGGGCGACGCTGAGCATCGCCAGGGTCGCGATGAACGACGGCAGCTTGCCGTAGGCGCTGGCCAGGCCGTTCACGACGCCGGTGGCGAGTCCGGCGACGAGTCCGCCGACCAGGGCCAGCCAGCCGGGCAGCCCCGCGGTGGCGAAGAACCACGCGGAGACCATCGCCGACAGCGCGGCGACCGAGCCGACGGACAGGTCGATGCCGCCCGCGACGATCACGAAGGTCACGCCGAACGCGAGCACGGCCACGGTCGACACCTGGATGCCGATGTTGAGGATGTTGCGGCCGGTGAGGAAGTCAGGCGTCGCGATGAAGAGCGCGATGCAGAGCACGACGAGGCCGACGAGGGCGCCGTTGTTCGCCAGGAACTTCGTGAACGAGAAGGACCGGTTCGGGGCCTTCGCAGTGGTCGATGACATGCGGCATGTGCTTTCTGGTGGGTACTGCGCTGTACGCGGGGATGTGCGCGCGGGTGACCGCGCGGGAGGGGGGCCGTCGTCAGGCGGCGTCGGCGTCCGGGACGTCGCGGGCGGCGAGGGTCATCACGGCGTCCTCGGTGGCGTCGGCACCGTCGAGTTCACCGGCGATCCGACCGTCTCGCATGACGAGGATCCGGTCACTCATGCCGAGCACCTCGGGCAGCTCGCTCGACACCATCACGACGGCACCCCCACCGGCGGTGATGGCGTTGACGAGCTCGTAGATCTCGACCTTCGCGCCGACGTCCACGCCACGGGTGGGCTCGTCGAGCAGCAGCACACTCGAGCCCGCGAGGATCCAGCGACCGAACACGGCCTTCTGCTGGTTGCCGCCGGAGAGCGACCCGATCGGCTGGTCGATGTCGTGCATCCGGATGCGGAGCCGGGCAGCGACCTGCTCGGCACGCTGCTTCTGCCCGGCGAAGTCGACGAGTCCGCCCCGGGCGCTCGACGCGAGCGTGGCGTACCCGAGGTTGTCGTTGACCGAGGCGCCGAGCACCAGGCCCTGGCCCTTGCGGTCCTCGGGCACGTGCCCGATGCCGGCGCGGATCGCCCCGGCGACGCTGCCCTTGCCGAGCTGCCGGCCGCGGACGGTGACCGTGCCGCTGTCGTACCCGTCGGCGCCCGCGATGGCCCGGACCAGTTCGGTCCGTCCGGCACCGACGAGTCCGGAGATGCCGACGATCTCCCCGGCGTGCACGTCGAAGGACACGTCCTGGAACCGGCCGGCCGCGGTGAGGTGCTCGACCCGCAGGACGGCGTCCGCGCGGTCCACCACGGCGCTGCCGGTCGGGTACTGCTCCTCGATGCTCCGGCCGACCATGAGGCGGACGAGTTCGTCCTCGGGCGTGGAGGCGGGGACCTCGGCGACGAAGTGGCCGTCGCGGAGCACGGCGACCGTGTCGCCGATCTCGGCGATCTCGTCGAGGTGGTGACTGATGAACAGCATGCCGACGCCCCGGGCCCGGAGGTCCGCGACCACGCGGAACAGGGCCTCGGTCTCGTGGCGGGTGAGGGCGGCGGTGGGCTCGTCGAGGATCAGGATCCGCGCCTCCACACTGAGCGCCTTCGCGATCTCGACCAGCTGCTGCCGTGCGATGCCGAGCTCGCCGACGGGGGTGTCGACGTCCACGTCCAGCCCGATCACCGCGAGGGCGGCCTCGGCTTGACGGCGGAGCGTCTTCCGGTCGACCAGCCCGAAGCGGGTCGGGATCCGGCCCATCATCACGTTCTCGGCGACGCTGAGCGAGCCGACCAGGTTGAGTTCCTGGTGGATCGTCGCGATGCCGAGCCGCTCCGCGGCGGAGACGGTCGGGAGGCTCACCTCGACCCCGTCGACCAGGATCCGTCCGCCGTCGGGCTGGTGGATCCCGGACATCATCTTGATGAGGGTCGACTTGCCAGCACCGTTCTCGCCCAGGAGGACCTGGACCTTCCCGGCGTGCACGTCGACGGTGACGTCGGTGATCACCTGGACGGGACCGAACGACTTGCTCACCCGGTCGAGGGTGAGGAGGGGGGTCTGCGCCATGTCAGTTCTCCGGGTGCTGCTGGGCGGCGGGGCGCGACGATGCGGCCTGCCGGACGGGTCGGATGGGGGTGGCCGAGGACGCGCGGACGATCAGTTCGCTCGGCAGACGGACGGACTCGGGGCTGCCGCCGTCGATGACGTCGCGGAGCAGGCCCACGGCGACGCGGCCCATGTCCTCGACGCTGTGGGCGACGACGGAGAGCGCGGGCTCCAACAACGAGAACCACTCGATGTCGTCGAAGGCGACGAGCGCGATGTCCTGACCGACCCGGAGGCCGAGTCGGTTGAGGATCGCGATCGCACCGACGGCCATCAGGCTGTCCGCAGCGAAGATCGCCGTGGGCGGGTCGTCGAGCTCGAGCAACGTGGTGACGCCGGCGGAACCGGACGCGGCCTGGAAGTCACCGAAGACGACGAGCTCGGGGTCCTCGCTCAGCCCGGCTGCGACGACGGCGTCCTGGTAGGCGGTGAACCGCTCGCGGCCGGTGGAGACGCTCTGTGGACCGGCGATGTACCCGATGCGGGTGTGGCCGAGGGCGGCGAGGTGTTCGACGGTCTGGCGGATGCCGGTGCTGCTGTCCGTCGTCACGCTCGGGACGTCGATGCCCGGGATCACGCGGTCGACGAACACGGTCGGGACCTCGCGGTCGACGAGCTGCTGCACGGTGCCGGTGTCGTTGCCCTGCGGAGCGACGATCACGCCGTCGACCCGGCGGGCGATGAGCGTGTCGAGGTACCGGTTCTGCTGGTCGGCTCGTTCGTTCGCGTTGCCGAGCAGCGTGACGTAGCCCTCGGCCAGCGCGGCCTGCTCGATGGTGTGGGCGAGGTCGGCGAAGAACGGGTTGCGGACGTCGGAGACCAGCAGACCGATCGTGTCCGACCGGGTGGAGCGGAGCGCGCGGGCCTGCAGGTTCGGGCGGAAGTCAAGGTCCTTCGCCGCCTGCTCGACCGCTCGGCGAGAGTCCTGACTGGTGGCCGCGTTGCCGGAGAGCACGCGGGACGCCGTCGCTGCGGAGACGCCGGCGCGGGCGGCGACGTCCTTGATGGTGACGGTGTTCATCGGTGAGCACTCCGTTGGGCGAGTCATGGAATCGATTCCATGGAATCGATTCCATGACCATAGGGACCGCCCCCGGCCTCTGTCAAGCGGCGCGGTCCCGAGCCGCGCCTGCCGAGCCGTCCGCGAAAGCGACAGTCCTGCGCCGGAGATGCGCGACGATCTGTCGCTTTCGCGGAGGAGTCGGGCACGCCGAGACAGCGCCGGTCAGACGGCGCCGGAGCGGGGGGGGGGGGGGTGGAGGGGATTACGGGGATCGAGGATCGGC